>CAJKJS010000168.1 GCA_905200265.1 uncultured Oscillospiraceae bacterium | reverse complement strand
AGTTGATTTCGCCGAACTGACAATACAGGAACCCGTAGTCCGTATCTGTTTCATGGAAAACAGCGGCGCCCCAGGCGCTTGTTCCGTTATCATCGGTAAAGTATACACCGTCGGCATCGGATTCTTCCTCCAGGGAATAACCGTAGCCTGCCGTTTGAATCGACTGGAACTGGCCGCGGATCGATTCAAGCAGAGCAGCTTCATCGCCATCGCCATAGTTAATAAAGATCAGCTCACCGCCGATGAAATAGCCATTTTGGAAGTATACATCCACCTGTACCACTTCATAGCCGTTGAGATTCCGTCCATCGCTGACACTTCCGATCAAATGGTCATCCGTTTCCCACGAACAGGAATAACCCACATTTTCCAGTGCGCTTTGCACATCGTCTTTGGTGCTGGTATAGTCGCACGGGAATCCGATAAACGACTGGAAAATGGTTTCGGCATAGGAATCCTGCGGCACATCGCTGGGGTCTCCCTGCGGCTGAGACGAAGGTGACGACGACGGCGTTTCGCTGCTTTCCGACGACGATTCCGAACTTTCATCCGATGGCTGGCTAGGCGACGTACTACTTTCCGACTGGCTGCTGGGCAGAACCGTCACACCGGAATTCGAAGAGTCGGAGGAATTATTCCCCGAAAGCATCATGACCAAAAGAGTCACCACGGCGGCAATCAGCACCACAGCCCCAACCACAATACCAATGATAAGACCTTTGGACCCTTTTTTACCGGGTACGACCGTCGAAGGGGTAGAAGCTGGAGGCGGCGTGTACCCCGAGTTATTCTGAGGTGCATAACCACCGTTATTTTGGGGCGGATATCCACCGGGCACGCCATACCCCCCATTATTTGGGGGCGGATACCCACCAGGCATCCCATAGCCCCCATTATTTTGGGATGGATACCCACCAGGTACACCGTATGCCCCATTATCCTGGGGCGGATACCCACCAGGCATCCCATAGCCCCCATTGTTCTGGGGCGGATACCCACCAGGTGCACCATATCCGTCAGGCATGGTGTAGCCCCCATTCATAGGGTCCTCATAACCCATTTCCGGCCCGGTATAAGCAGAACCCGTACCGGCTTCCGGTGTTTGGTAAGGATCCGACGTATAAGAGACCGGCTCCTGGTAAGTAATTTCCTGCTCTCCGGTTATTACCGGTTCCTGTACAGCCGGCTCTTGTTCCACCGGTTGACCGCATCCCGGACAGAACTTCGCCTGATCCGAGATTTCTCTTCCACAATTCCCACAAAACATGCTGCGTCCTCCTCTTACTACCTGCTACCTAGTTCCGCAGTATTTTTATTGATTCAGGGGGGATGGGGTATCTGCTCGGTGACGTATCAACCGGAAACCCCTGTTACGCTCCCTGACTAGGTTTTATATACAGGGCAAAACCACCGTTTGCATTCAAAGGCACAAACAAGCGGTCCCCCTTTCTTACCGTACATTTTTCGACCCGTACCCGATGCATGTCGTGATGGTGATGATATTCCCGCATACCGGTATGATTCATCAGTTCATCCACCAGTTTTTCATCGGCCGGGGGCAACCCATTTTCTGCCACGTCAAACGGACGAATATCCGTCAAGTCATCGGCATACAGTTCGGCTTCATATGTAACACCGTCACTGAGGAAATCCAGGGTTAAATCGACATTACGCGGTCTTCTGGCACAAATCGCACCCACAAACCATTCCTGTCCGCTACGCCGCGCCATGGTCACGTAATTGCCCGGCGCACCTTCCAGCAAGCGGGTTTCATCCCATGACGTTTTTACTTTTTCAAGGAACGGCCGGCACGGATTTTTCAAGACATTTTCCGCCTTTTCACCAACATGCAGCACATAGCTGGTAAAAATCACCGTCAGAGCTGTTTGGTGCGGATCGGTAGTCCCTGTCAGATAGCTGTCATATGTAACCGGCGTAAAGTCCATGGGCCCCATCACATTACGGGTAAACGGCAATGTACAGTGGTGGGCAGCATCCGGACCACCGGGCAGGAACGTACTGAAGTCTTGCAGATATTCCCCGCCCATGACGGCTTCGTATGTCATCACATGGGGCCAACAGCGGCTGGTTCCCGAAGGTTTCATGCATCCATGGAAATTGAGCATTAACCGGTACTTGGCTGCCAAACGGGCTAACATGTCAAATTGCTGTACCCGTTCCTGAGAATCCGATTCGAAGAAATCGATTTTTAAGCCCACAACACCCCACTGAGCCCAGCGCTTCATTTTTTCTTCGGCCTCTTTGGGGTCACGCATCTGCGCGCTGTGTTCCCAAATCCAGATTTTGACGCCTTTTTCATCGGCGTACTTCACCAGTTCAGGAATATCCACATGACCGGGCCATCCTCCATCATCCACGGAATATTCAAAGCCCATGGCCGCTGCATAATCCACATACTCCCGTTGCCGCTGAGGATCAGCCGGAGAATCGTTTTCCGTCATCCAGCTCCAGGCACAGCGCCCGGGTTTGATAAAGGACGGATCCTCCACAATCGACGGCGGGTTCAGGTTTTCCAGCACGTTGCTCTGGACAATATCATCCAGCGTACCAGTCAAAACCACACGCCACGGCGTTTTCAGAGGCAAAACTCCGGTTACATCGGTAAGTTTATCCGGGGATTTTTTCGTCATAAGCAAACGGGGCATTTCCCGGCTGCTCAAAAGATTCGACCCACCATACTCGCCGAATACCGCCGCTTCGGCATACAGGGCCCAGGCACCTCCGCCCAGCTCACACAGCATGGGGAATGCATAGCGGTTTTGGTACAGATCTTCTACCGGAATGGGATGGTAGTGATCTTCGTACGACATCAGGTGTTTCATCCCATAGATGTTCCGGGCTTCTTCCGGTACACAGAATCCGCACACTTCGTCGGTAACGGCCACATCACCTTCACCCAAAAGCTGCAGACGGAACGCGGCACCGTCATCATACGCGCGCCCCTGTACCAGCAGTTCCTGCCCTTCTTTTTCAAAAAGCAGATCAATCGTCTGGCACCGGTCCATGCACACCGCCTTTTTAAACGCCGGCAGGGTGTATGTTTCATCAATCGCGCCACGGGTCTCTTTTTTCAGGGTTAAGCCGCAGGTAAAATCCATATCCCGCGTTTTGAGTCCCACAGGGGCCAGCTCCGCTGCACAGCGGGACCCGGCTTCGACCCGGTAAAAGAGTTTTCCTTCCTGCAAAAGGAAGGTCAGGGTAGTTTTCCCTCCGGGGAATGCAGTGCAAAAATGGACATACGATTTAGTTGTCTCCTTCCTGTTTGATAAAACACCGCAGACTGTGGCATTTTATCGTATAGCAAAGCCCATTGTGGCTTTGACTTCCTTTTTGACGCGTTATTCCACGTCTTCTTCGATTTTGTCCAGCGGTTCTTCCAGTAGCGCCGGGTTACGCAGGAACCGGCGCAACAGTTTAAATGCCCGGGCAAAATACAATCCATCGCAGAACCGTTCATCGGTAACAACGCCCAGTCCCACCTGCTTCATCGAAATGATTTCGCCGTTTTCATCCACCATGGGTTTTTCCCGTTCTTTCCCCATGGCAATAAACAGCCCGGTAGTGCCAAATTCATACACATGGTGGTAGATCTGGTTAATACCCAGGCTCTTCATGTTGGTAATAAAGCAAGACGTATGGAAGGGACTAGCTTCAATCACTGATTTGGGCATCATATTATGCCTGTCCATCCACATCAGGGAGTTAACTGCCGTACGAATAATAGGCGCCGGCAGGTTCATAATCTTTTCAGCTAGTTGATCGGTGGAGTTGGAATCCGTTTTCTTCTTGGTTTCGGCCAAAATAGCATCCTGTACCTTTTGAGCAATTTCCGGCAGCGTTTCCGTTCCTTCAAACGTCAGTTTGATCGTCGTTCCGGCGCTATCATCCCGCAAATTTTGATGCACCACAAAACAGATCCGAATATGGTTGCGGGCATACACACGCCCGCGCACAACAAAACGATTCAGCTGGGGTTTGAGGGCAATCAAACGCACCATGCTGGCCACCAGAATTTGCAGATAGGTGTAGGTTTTATCCTGCTTTTTCTGTTCTTCTATATAGGCATCCATTCCTTCGCAGGGAATGTTTTCGGTAAAATAGTTCATGGAATCCGTGCGAGTCTTCATAATGTACGGCACAATTTTCTGAAATGGATCAATTTGTGTCACGACACGCCCGTCAGAACGTTTACTAAACAAAGTAAATTCCTCCTTTTTTGACAATATACCCATTTTATTTTACTACACAGTTCTGCGTTTGTGCAAGCCCTTTATCATACTTCCCCCAAGGGGTATCCCCCTCTCTGACACCCCTTTTTTCCATGTGTTACCGGTCACGATGAATCTGAATTAAACACATAATGACAATCCCAATGGCACAACCGGCCC
>CAJKJS010000167.1 GCA_905200265.1 uncultured Oscillospiraceae bacterium | reverse complement strand
GGGGATGAACCGTTCGCCGGAGCCCCTCCGGCAGGCCCTGGCCTGTGGGGCCATTGACGCCAAGGCCCTAGAGGAAGATTTACCAAACGTTGATATCGTCTTTTTGTGTGCGTATCCGGCCGCGTGCGTTACCTGGGCCGAAAAACTGGGGCCGCACCTGAAAAAAGGATGCATCGTATGTGACGCCTGCGGGATCAAAACAGCCATCTGTGAACAGCTGACGGCCATTTCCCACCGGTATGGCTTTATTTTTGTGGGAGGCCACCCCATGGCCGGGAAAGAACGCAATGGCTTTGAAGCCAGTGACGGCGCTCTGTTCCAAAACGCCAGCTATATTTTAGTACCCTGCGACGCTCCCGACGAAGCGGTGGAAGAGGTAAAAGCGCTGGCGCTTTCCCTTGGCTTTGGGTCCGTGACGCTATCGGACCCGAAGCACCACGACCGCATGATTGCCTATACCTCCCAGTTGCCCCACGTACTGGCGTGCGCCTATGTGCGCAGCCCCAGCTGCCCGCAGCACCGCGGGTTTTCCGCGGGGAGCTACCACGATGTATCCCGGGTGGCCCGCATTAACGAAACCATGTGGACGGAACTCTTTTTGGAAAACCGGGAACCGCTGTTATCTGAACTGGATCTTTTGATCACCCATTTGCAGGAATACCGCCGCGCTCTTGCGCAGGAAGATGCCGACACCTTGCGTGCCATGATGAAACAGGCGCGCCTGACAAAAGAAGAATTGGGGGAATAACCTTTGGAACTGACTGTACAAACTGCTACACCGTACCGCATTCGGTTAGAACGCGGCTGCTTATCCCAGCTGGGAGAGGAAGCCGCCGCCCTGTTTGCCCCCGGCGCCCGGGCGATGATTATCAGCGACAGCCATGTGTACCCCTTATATGGGGAAACAGCGGCTGCTTCTCTGCGGCAGGCAGGCTTCCGGGTTTTTTTCCATGTTTTTCCTGCCGGGGAAGAACACAAGCAGCTTACAACCATTGAGGACATGTACCGGTCCCTCAGCCGGGAGTCCTTCACTCGCACCGATTTCATCGTGGCCCTGGGCGGCGGCGTTACCGGCGACATGGCAGGCTTTGCGGCGGCCACGTTTTTGCGGGGGATTTCGTTTATTCAGGTGCCCACTACCCTGCTCGCGCAAGTGCATTCCAGCGTAGGGGGCAAAACCGGGGTGGATACCCCCTTTGGCAAAAATTTGGTGGGGGCGTTCCATCAGCCGCGTCTGGTACTGATTGACCCCGATACCCTTCTGACGTTACCGGAACACTTTTTCCGCGACGGTATGGGCGAAGTAATCAAGTACGGCTGCATTATGTCCCCCTCTCTGTTCGAGCAGGTGTGCACCGGCCACGCCAAGGACGAGCTGGAAAGTATTCTGTACCAGTGCATCGACTGTAAACGCCAGGTGGTGGAGCAGGATACCCGCGATACGGGCAACCGCATGATCTTAAACTTTGGCCACACTCTAGGGCATGCGCTGGAAAAAATTCACGGGTTCGAAGCCGGTTCCCTGTCTCATGGGATGGCGGTGGGCATCGGTATGGTACTCGCCGCGAAAGCCGGGGAACAAAACGGGATCACCCAGCCCGGCACCGCCAGTCGTATTGAAAAGGCTTTACTCTCGTACGGCATGCCCATCAGTGACCCCGCCCCCCTTGCGGACGTACTGGCGGCTACTGCCATGGACAAAAAAAGCGCCGGGGACAGTTTGCGGCTGATTCTATTAAAAGATATCGGAGAAAGCCTGATCTATCCCGTCAAAAAGGCGGAGCTGCCGTCCTTTTTCGGGCTGGCAAAGGAAACGGAGGGAACGGGATGCTGATTCAATATGGTTCCGCGCCCTTACAAGGGACACTCTCCATGCCGCCCAGCAAAAGCGCCGCTCACCGGCTGATTTTAGGCGCGGCACTGGCAGCCCTTTCGGGCCATGGGCGCAGTACGGTTCACCCGGTGGACCTTTCCAATGATATCAAGGCAACCTTACACGCCGTGCAGCAAATGGGCTTTTCCCTTTCTTATGAAGAAGCGACCCGCACCGTTACGGTGGAGCCCGGCTGGCAAAAACCGGGCTCCTGCATCCTCGATTGCGGCGAATCCGGTTCGACTTTGCGGTTTCTCATTCCGCTGGCGGCTGCCCTGGGGATCACGGCCACCTTTGTGGGCCACGGCAAACTGCCCCAGCGGCCCATTGGCTGTTTTGATGAGTGCCTGCCGCAAAACGGGGCGCAGCTTATGACCGAAGGGGGACTGCCCCTGACGGTAAGCGGCCAGTTAAAACCGGGCACCTATGCCCTGCCCGGCCATGTCAGTTCCCAGTTTATTACGGGGCTCTTATATGCCCTGCCCCTGCTGCCCGGGGACAGCACCATTGTGCTCACCACCCCTTTGCAGTCGGCTGGATACGTGGATATGACCATACAGGCTCTTTCCTACTTTGGTATTACGGTTCACCCCACCAAAAACGGGTGGCAGGTACCGGGCCATCAGACCTATACCCCCGGGGATGTCACCGTGGAAGGCGACTGGTCCCAGGCGGCCTTCTTCCTGATGCACGGAGCGTTAGCCGGCGGGCCTTTGTCGTTAAAAGGGCTGCGGATGGATTCCACCCAGGGCGACCGGGCGATTACCGACCTGATGCTGCGCTTTGGCGCCGATGTGGAAGAAGAAAACGGGATTCTCACCGTACAAAATCCCCTGGCGAGCGAACCCTTTGCAGGCCTCTGTGCCATGGATATTGACGCCGGGGAAATTCCCGACCTGGTACCGGCCCTGGCGGTAGTAGCCGCTTTGTCGGAGGGCGTAACCCAAATTTATAATGCCGGACGGCTGCGGATTAAAGAATGTGACCGCTTGCAGGCCATGGCCGACAACCTGAACCGGTTGGGCGGGCAAGTGGAAACCACCGAGGATAGCCTGCTGATTACCGGCGTACCCCGCTTGCGGGGAGGAGAAGTGCCCGGTTACAACGACCATCGCATTGTGATGGCCATGTCGGGCGCCGCGCTGCGGTGTGACGGCCCGGTTACCGTGACCGAGGCCGAGAGCATCCGCAAATCATACCCCGGCTTCTTTGACGATGCCCGGGCCTTAGGAGGAGATCTGCATGTCATCCATGATCGGTAATACCGTACGGGCTTCTATTTTCGGCGGCAGCCACACCGAAGCCATCGGCGTGGTACTGGACGGACTGCCTCACGGCGAAGAAATTGATCTAACAGCTTTGGAACAACAGATGGCCCGGCGGGCCCCCGGGCGGGACAAGAGTTCCACCCCGCGGAAAGAGAGCGATACCCCCCGCATTTTGTGCGGGCTGCTCGATGGGGTGACCACCGGCGCGCCGCTGTGCCTGATCATCGAAAATACCAATACTCGCTCCAAAGATTACAGCGATTTAAAAATCCATCCCCGCCCCGGCCATGCCGATTATACGGCGTATGTGCGCTATGGCGGGCACAATGATATTCGCGGCGGCGGCCATTTTTCGGGGCGGCTGACGGCCTGTTTAACGGCCGCCGGGGCCATTGCCCGGCAAATCCTGGAAAAGCGGGGCATTCATATCGGCGCTCACGCTTTGCAGATCGGTCCCGTACAAGACCGCCGGTTTGACCCCATTCACGTGCGGAACGAAGACCTTATGCGCCTATCCACCAGCTATTTTTCGCTTTTGGACCCGGAAAAGGAAGCCCCTATGCGCGCGGTGATTGAAGAAGCACGTCAGGCGCTGGACAGTGTGGGCGGCGTGGTGGAATGTGCCGTCACAGGACTGCCCGCGGGGCTTGGTTCCCCCATGTTCGGCGGTGTGGAAAACGAACTGGGACGGGCGCTTTTTGGGATTCCCGCTGTGAAAGGCGTGGAATTCGGCGACGGGTTCGGGGTCGCCGCACTGCACGGCAGCGAAAATAATGACGCTTTCTGCTATGATGAGGATGGCAAGGTAAAGACCCTTACCAATCACGCCGGGGGCATTTTAGGTGGGATCACCACGGGCATGCCGGTCATTGTCCGCTGTGCATTTAAGCCCACCCCCTCCATTGCCCAGGAACAGCAAACCGTTGACCTTTGCAAGAAAACCGATGCGCCTTTGTCCATTCATGGCCGCCACGACCCGTGCATTGTACCCCGGGCGATTCCGGTGGTGGAAAGTACAGTGGCCTTGGTGCTGCTGGACATGATGGCCGGACAAGGGATGCTGTAAAAAAATATATACTTTTCGTCATATTTCTTCTTTTTTTACTATTTGGAGTATTAGGGGAGGCCTTTTTATGGAGCTGAGTGAAATCCGCCAGCAAATCGACCAGATTGACAACGAGATCATCCGGCTGTTTTTACAGCGCATGCACTGTTCCGAAGAAGTGGCGCGCTATAAAATTCAAAACGGAAAAGCCGTGTTTGACCCGGCCC
>CAJKJS010000166.1 GCA_905200265.1 uncultured Oscillospiraceae bacterium | reverse complement strand
AAAAAGTTAAACAGATACCCCACCAGCAAAATACCCAGGGTACAAATCAGCACAAAGATGCCAAGCAGTTTTGGCTTCACCGCTTTGCGCAGCAGGATCATCGACGGCAGCGACAGCGTGGTGACCGCCATCATAAACGACAGCACAACCCCCAGTTGCGCCCCTTTTTGCAGCAGGGCTTCGGCGATAGGGATGGTGCCGAAAATATCGGCGTACATGGGTACCCCCGCCACTGTCGCCAGCAAAACGCCAAAGGGGTTGCCGTCGCCCAGCAGCTGCACGATAAACGAAGTGGGAATCCAGTTGTGAATAATCGCGCCAAGGCCTACGCCGATGACCACGTAGGGGAACACTTTTTTGGCGGTGGCCGTCACTTGCCCGAAGGCGTAGGAGAGACGGTCCCGGCGGGTGAGGGTGGCTTCTTCGGTTTGTATCATCCCGCTGCGGCGGATGAAATCTTCTACCTGGCTTTCCAGCCCCATTTTTTCAATCATCGTGCCGCCGATGACGGCTACCACCAGCCCCAGCACCACATAGAGGATGGCGATTTTCCAGCCGAAAATACTCATCAGCAGCAAAAGCGACCCCAAATCCACCATAGGCGAGGAAATGAGAAAGGAAAAGGTGACCCCTAAAGGCAGTCCGGCGCTGGTAAATCCCATAAAAAGGGGAATGGATGAGCAGGAGCAAAAAGGCGTAACGGTGCCCAGCAGAGCGGCCATCAGGTTCGCCCCCACCCCGTGGAACCGGCCCAAAATCCGGCGGCTGCGTTCCGGGGGGAAGTAGCTTTGGATATAGGAGATCAGCAGGATCAAAACCCCTAACAGCACCATGATTTTGATCAGGTCATATAGGAAAAACCAAAGGCTGCCGCCCAGCCTTGTGGTTACATCCAGCCCGCAGGCCGTGAGAAAATCGCCGATGAGCGTTTGCAGCCATTGCATGCCCAACGCCTGGTTCTGGATAAAATCCCAAACCGTACGGACGATATCCATGGGTATCCCTCCTTATAAAATCGAAAAAAGTTGATTTGAAAAGCCCAAAGAAAAGCCACCGCCCATAGGCGATGACTTTTTTACCGGCAACAACCACCCGTTTTACACCCGGTGGTCTCACTCCCGGTGGCTTCACACCCGGTGTTTTCACACCCGGTGCCTTCGGTCAGAATGTCCTGCAAAAGCGCAAGGGCCCGCTGCCCGCCGGCCGGTTGCAGCCGGTAATGGGTCCACTTGCCGTCTTCCCGCCCGGTGACCAAACCGGCTTCGCACAAAATTTTCATGTGGTACGAAAGCGAAGACTGGGGTAGACTCATCTCCCCAGTGAGCACACAGGTGCACTTTTCGCCGCTTTTCAGCAGGGCGAGGATTTGCAGCCGCTTGGGGTCAGCCAGCGCTTTAAAAACCCGGGCGCTATTTTCATAATAAGCCACGGGGCGAACACCTCTTTTCATCAGGTTGCGCCTAGTATACTCCTCAAATCGAAAAAAGTCAATATGAAAATTCCGGCGTTTTGGGAAAAGAAGGGACCTTTTTCGCCATTTTCCCGCCCGGGGCTTGCTTTTTTTAAACAAAGCTGTATAATAGTCGTGAATTTTTGATTACAAAAAATGACAAACAAGAGAGGGAGATTCAAAGTGAAAAAACGCCTGGTGATGACCATAGCCTTTTTGGTCCTTTGTATGGTGGTTTTACTGGGAGCTTGTAACCGGGAAAACGGGCGGCTGCCTTCTTCGCCCAAAACCCTTCTGGAACACGGACAGGACGTGATCGCGATGATGGACGAAATGGCGGGCAGCGAATCGTACCGGCAGGCCGTGGGCGGGTCCGACGAACTCAAACAGGTGATGCAGTCCCTGGGGAACCATGGACAGCCGCTGGCCGTGTATAAAATCACCCTGCCTGATACCCTCGTCACCTCTTCTTTTGGGATCGATACGTCCGATTGGTCGGATGCCTTAAAGCAGAACCTGCGCGACCGCACGGCTTCGATGGTTATCAGCCAGCTAAATAGCAGCATGGGGGTTGCCAAACTGGCCGCCGCCAGCGCCTGCACCGCCCAGAAGACATTTGTCAGTGAAGACGTAACGGCGCCGGTTACCTACCTGTATGTGTACGGCGGGGCGACTCCGGCGGCCGTGACGTTTATGCCCGGGGAAGACGGCGCCGTGATGGCGTCGGGTGTGTTTGTGTTCACCGATTCGCTGCCCACGGGTTCCCTGGAAGAGGTCAAAGAGATGTTTGCCCCTTACTCCGCTACGGTGGAACAGGTAACGGAATAACCCTGTCGGATAAAAAGACCGGATGGAAAGTGCCATGCGGTCTTTTTTTGTGCCCGTTTTTTCACGCCTGGTTCTAGGCCCGGCATTCTAGGCCTGACATTTCATGTCCCGGTTACACCGTACGGCTCAGTTTTAAAAAGGTCAGGTTGATTTCCCCGTCCCGCGCCGCACCGGACCCCGAGTACGTCAGGGTAAACGTGGTGGCCTGGGGCGCGGCCAGAATCAGCGTGGCGGAGCCGCAGGCGCTGGAGCCGTTGGCGGTGGTGGCAAAATAAATGCCGTTTTCCAAATGGGGCGAACCGTTAAAGGACGGCGTCACCTGCAAATAGTTGGGGGTACGGAACACGGCGGATACCTTCAGGTTGACAAGGTAGTACCCGGGCTGCAGGGCGATGGTGGCGGCATTTGTCTGCACGATTTGACCGGTGGGGTCTGTCACACCGGGGAACAGGGTCAGCTGTGTGCCCGGGGTAAACAGGGACTGGTACGCGAAGTAATAGGCGCAGGCATCCTCCGGTCTGGTTCCGGCGGGGCCGGTCGCGCCCGTTACGCCGGTCATGCCGGTAGGGCCGGTGCTTCCCGTTGCCCCGGTGGGCCCTGTAGGGCCCGTCGGGCCGGTTACACCCGTTATGCCTGCTACACCCGTTGCACCGGTGGGGCCCGTCGGGCCGGTGACTCCTGTTGCGCCTTTAGGCCCGGTTGCGCCTGTAGCGCCCGTGGGACCGGTGGCTCCCGTAGCGCCTTTAGGCCCCGTCGCGCCTGTAGCGCCCGTGGGGCCCGTAGGCCCCGTAGGCCCGGTAGGCCCGGTCATGCCGGTAGCGCCCGACGGCCAGGGGCAGCA
This sequence comes from uncultured Oscillospiraceae bacterium, assembly GCA_905200265.1. Lineage (GTDB taxonomy): Bacteria > Bacillota > Clostridia > Oscillospirales > Acutalibacteraceae > Heritagella. The sequence goes on along the minus strand of CAJKJS010000166.1, from coordinate 1,318 downwards.
CCCCGGCCACGCAATGGAATAGGCGCCGCAGGGCCCGGTATTCATCCACATGGAAAACCCCCGCTTTCGTTCCTTACTTTCTGCTTTAGTCTATGCTAGAGGGGTGGGGAAGGTGACGGGGCAATTGACTTCACGCACGGCCTGTGCCATAATGAAACTATCTTTTTGGGAAGAAAAACGCCCGGTTCCTACCGGCTCATAGGGAAAGGAAGTATGATAGATGGAACAGACGATTGGGTTTATCGGGTTTGGCAACATGGCCCAGGCCATGGCGGCCGGATGGCTGAAAACGGGAGCGGTACCGGCCCGGCAGATGGTGGCCTGCGCCAAAAACTGGGACAAACTGTGCCGTACCGCCGGGGCTTTGGGGATCACCCCCTGCCACAATGCGGAAGAAGTGGCTGCCCGCGCCGATGTGGTGATCTTGGCGGTCAAACCCTACCAGCTTCAGGAGGTGACGGCGCCCATCCTCGAACACCTGAAAGGCAAAACCATTTTGTCGGTAGCGGTGGGGTATCCGTTTGACAAACTGGAAACCCTCCTGCCCGGGCTCATGCACTGGAGCTTGATGCCCAACACGCCGGTGGCGGTGGGGCAGGGCGTGATTTTAGGGGAAGTGAAACACTCCCTGAGTGAAGAAGCCCATAAAACCGCCAAAGAACTCCTCAGCGCCATTGCTATGGTGGAAGAAGTGGAAACCGATAAATTCGGCATTGCCGGTACGATCACCGGCTGCGGCCCGGCGTTTGTCAGCCAGTTTATCGAAGCGCTGGGCGATGCCGCGGTGCTGCACGGCCTGCCCCGGGCGACGGCCTACCGCCTGGCAGGGCAGATGGTAGCGGGTACCGGGCAGCTGCTGGTAGAAAGCGGCCAGCATCCCGCCGCCATGAAAGACGCGGTGTGCTCCCCCGGCGGCACCACCATTGTGGGCGTGGCGGCGCTGGAGCGCGGCGGCCTGCGGGCGGCGGTGATCGACGCCATCGACGCTATCCAGAAAAAGTAACAAGAAAAACCGGCTCCCGTATTCACGGCGGGCCGGTTCTTTCTTAGGGGATTTCACGAAACGCTGAATGATGCCGCGGTGCTGCACGGCCTGCCCCGGTATACGGCCTACCGCCTGGCAGGGCAGATGGCAGCGGGTACCGGGGTAGCTATTCTGTAGAAAGCGGCCAGCATCCCGCCGCCATGAAAGACGCGGCGGTTCCCCCGGCGCCACTATGGTGGGTGTGGCGGCGCCGGAGCGCGGCGGCCTGCGGGCGGCGGCGCAGGCTCCCACGCACTTCCTTGTGATCCCCAAGGTACACATCGCGTCCGTCTC
>CAJKJS010000165.1 GCA_905200265.1 uncultured Oscillospiraceae bacterium | reverse complement strand
CTGCCCGAACACCATAGCTGATAAAAAAATCCCGCTCCAGATTCCCTGGAGCGGGATTTTTTATGCCAGATGACGGCGGAAAAAGGCAAGAAAATGCAGCCAGTCTTCCCGCAATAACCCGTGGGCTCCTGCGCGCAGGTGGTAGCCGATGGAACCATCCCCAAAGGCGTCACCCACTTCGGGCAGGCGGACGGGAGCAGAAAAGCCAGGTTTTCCCAGCGCTTCCCAGGCAGGGGAGGCCGCTACACAGGAGAGAAATTCGGAGGTGGGATCGGCCCACAAATCTTCACTCGCGCTACATACATAGGCATACCGGGGCGCGCACAGTGCCAGTAACGCATGCTGGTCAAAGGGCAACTCTTCTTCCCGCCCGGCATATGCCCCGTACGCCGGACAGAACCAGAACGGAAACGTCTTCGTAATCGCACGAATGTCTTCCCCGATTTTGCCCCGGGACAGTGCCGCACCGCTGCAACCCGATTCATTGGCAATAACCAAAGTAAAGCGCGTATCCAGCGCCCCGGCCACCAAGGCAGCTTTTCCCAACCGGGAATGGCCCACGACGGCCACCCGGGCCGGGTCAACACCGGGGAAGTTTTGCAGGGCGTCCATGACCCGCTGGGCCGCCCAGGCCCACATCATCAGTTTGCCGGGCGCTTCCTCGCTCCGATCTCCTTTCCCCAAAAGCCCCGCTAGGCCCGTGGAAAAATCCCCGTCATCGGTGGTAATGTCGGTATAATGGAACGAAAAGGCCGCGAAACCGGCATCGACCACGTCTTCAGCAGGCAGGGAAAAATTCGGCACATGTTCAAAAAAGCTGATGCACACAAACGCCGGGACCGGTTCGGGCCGATAGGGAACCACCGCTTCCACCGGGAAAGAAAAATCCTGCCCCTGTACCCGGGTTGTCAGGCGGAGTTTATAAAAATGGGCTTTCCCCGCCAGGCAGTTGGTATCTTCCGTTATCACCTGTACCGTAACGCTTTGTGCTTCCGGCAAAGGAACGCCGTATTCCTCCCGGCAAAATTGACGGAGCAGGTTCTTTCGCACGTCTTCCCACTCTTCTTCGGATGAAACCACCGGTAACGGCGGCAAAGTCCGTTCTTTCAGTTTCTCTTGCAGCATAATCATTGTCTCCTTTTTGCAAAACAAGCGCCGCCCTGCCGGATGTACCTAACGGAGCGATGCTTCTTTTGTATGCTTTATCCTTTTTCGCAGAACAGTTCCACTTCTTCGCCGGTGGGACCGGTAAAGAATGCAATGCGCGCCGGCAGCGGCGGTTGTGAATCGATGCAGATATCCGTCGGTTCCATCATGACGGCACAGCCGTTTTCCCGGGCAATCTGCATAGCTTTGTCTACATCGGTACAGCGCAGGGCAAAATGCGCCACACTACCGGGATTCGGGTCATCTGTTGTACCACTGGCAAAAATCTCCAGCATCGTGCCGCCGGCATCCACCATGGCGGTCCGTCCGGTCCCCTCGCCCCACGTGCGCACTAGGGTCATGCCCAGTTTTTCGGTATAAAACGCGATGGCCCTCTCCAGGCTCTCTTCGCCACAGGCCTCCAGCGCCACATGGTGCATACCGGTAATCAATGGTTCACTCATTTTCTCTGTCTCCTTTCGCAGGCTCATAAAAAGAGCCCGTGTGTCTCTTTACCCTTATTGTAAAGCGACACACGGACTCTTGCAAGTAAAAATTCATCGTACGCCCCGGCGGCAGCGGCCCCACAGCCAGGAAAGGAAAAACAGCACCGCCGAAACCAGCACAATCGTGCCCCCGGCCGACGTGCCCAGTTCATAGGAGAGGATCAACCCACTGATTCCCGCGATCATGGAAAACAAAACACTGTACCCGATATACCCCCTGGAAGAACCAGCTACATTGCGGGCGGAGGCCGCCGGCAGCACCAATAGGGAATTGATAATCAGAATGCCCACCCATTTAATGGAAATGGTGACGATCACCGCTACAATCACCGAAAAGAGCCGGGACACAAATTTTACGTGTATTTTCTTTCCAGCGGCCAGGTCTTCATTGAGGCCCGTTAATAGCAGGGAATTATAAAAGAACACCCACAAGATAATAACAACGATCAGAACGCCCAGCAATAACGCAATTTCGGCGGGCTGCACGGTGAGAATATCCCCCACCAAATAGGCGGAATATTTAGAAAACCCACCAAAAGCCGACAATAGCACAATCCCTAACGCCATTCCCGTAGCAGAAAATACCCCGATCACGGTATCGGCAGATGACGTACCGGTTTCCAGCACCGCTGAAATGCAAAGGGCAAATAATAGGGCAAATCCCATCATGGAAATCATGTAGTTATCAATACCCATCATCACCCCGACGGCAATCCCTGTCAGGGCGCAGTGCCCTAAAGCATCACTGAAAAACGACATGTGATTGCTCACCACCACGGTGCCTACGAGCCCGAAAAGCGGGGTAATCAGCAGCACCGCCAGCAGAGCATTTTTCATAAAGGTGTAAGCCGTCCAGTCAAAGGGTAAAATCGTATCGATCAAGGTATAAATCGCATCCATACATACCCCCTCCTTTCTCACAGTCCCACCGGCAGGCCGAAGATGTCCCGTACCTGCTCGGAACGCAGCACGTCGTCCGGGTCGCCCTCCATGAGGATCGTGCGGTCTAATAGCGCTACCCGGGTGGCATATTTTTGCACATGAGAAAGGTCGTGGGATACGAGAATCACTGGCATGTGGTATTTTTCCCGCATGGATGTGACCAAATCATAAAACTGCTGAATGCCCTTGCGATCCACCGCGGATACCGGTTCATCCAGCAGCAGCAAATCCGGCATAGGCTCCAGGGCAAAGGCCAAGAGGACTCGTTGCAGTTCCCCACCGGACAAACTTCCTAACCGCCTATCTAAAATCTCTTCCCGGGCGCCGGCTACTTGCAGCATGGAAGCGGCCTTTTCTCGCATGGTTCGTTTGGGGCGTAACCATACCGGCCGCTTTTGCAGCCCAGCACACAGTAAATCGCACACCGTCACCGGCGCCGACCGGTCAAACGCAAGCTGCTGCGGCACATACCCGATATGGGGCTTTTCCACCACGCGGCCGTCGTGATCCTGAAACGTAACGCTTCCTTCATAGGGAATGCGCCCTAGTAGTGCTTTGAGTAACGTCGATTTCCCGGCTCCGTTGCGACCGATTAAGGCTAAAATTTGCGCATGATGCACCGAAAGATTGATATGATCCAAAATAACGCCATCGCGTTTTTTTACCGTCAGGTTCCGGATCTCAACGCTGCAACGGCATGACTGTTCCTGCATACTATGTTTCTCCTCTTCTCTGTTTTATCCCTGTAACGCTTGCTGCAGCACCTGCATGTTCTGCCGCATGGCGGTTAGATACGCCTCTTTCTCCATAGAACCGGACGTGCACGGGTCCAGTAAGTATACAGAGACACCACTCTCCTGCGCCACGGTTTGGGCTGTATCGGTGCTGTACTGCGGTTCAGCAAATACCGCTTTGACATGGCTATTTCGAATCAGGTCAATCGTTTCCGCTAACTCCCGCGCACTGGGTTCACTTTCCGGTTCCCGGTTGACCACTGCCGCAATGTTCAGCCCGAACTCTTCCGCAAAGTAGGGAAACGCCTCGTGGAACGTAACAATGGACGTTCCCGCATAGGGGTCCAGCGCCGCGTGCATCTCATCGGATAGTTCCTGTAGTTGTTGCAAGTACCGGTCGGCATTCTGCCGGTACGCCTTTGCATGGGTAGGATCGGCTTTCATCAGCCCCTGGGTAATGGTCTCGACTTCCTGCATGGCGCCTTTTATACTGACCCATACATGAGGGTTCACTTCCTCCTCTTCGTGATCGTGATCTTCTTCATGATCGTGAGCAGTTTCACCCGCGTGTAACAACTCCATGCCTTCGGTTGCCGTAATCACCGGCAAATCTGGCAATTGTTCGGTCACTCGATTCAGAAAACTTTCCATACCGGCCCCGTTTACCACAAACACATCGGCTTTTGTCAGTTCCTGCATGTCACTGCTTTGCAGCTGATAATCGTGCAAACACCCGGTATGTTGCTGCGCCATGACGTGCACCTGCACGTCATCAATACCATCTGTTATATTTAGCAGCATAATATACATGGGGTAAAATGACGCTACAATGGAAAAGTCTTCTTTCTCTTCCCTATCCCGCAGCGCACAACCGCTGCTCACAAGCAGCACAACCGCCAGGAATAGCGCTGCGGCTTTTCGTATATACAATCGCATGGTTTAACTCCCTTTTGGAAAACCTCATCAAGATATAGGGGTTCTTTTTCTTTATTGCAAATGATTTGCAATAAAGAGGATACTGGATTTTTTGTGTTTTGTCAATTCTTCACTTCATTTTTTCTTTATATAAAAGGAAAAGGCAGCCCCCCAAGGGACCGCCTTTCTGTTATTTCTTTTTATGATTTAAGTCGTAAAAAACAAAAGTACAC
>CAJKJS010000164.1 GCA_905200265.1 uncultured Oscillospiraceae bacterium | reverse complement strand
CCCCCTTTTTCAAAATGATGTAATGATGGAGCAGCAGATTTTGTCGATGATAATACTTCCGCTCAGTGCTTGCTGTCATCCAGCGCACGGGCCACCACGCGGCTCTTCTTCTTTTTCTTTTCAGGCTTTACCTGCTTGCCAATATACCGGCGGCCAAACTTGTAGTTTTTCATCAAGTCTTCGCTCAGCTTCTCCTTCATAACGTCAAACGCTTCATCGCTGACGTTATTCAGAATCGCCATGGTGATGCAGGAACGCGCATCCATGTCGCCGTTAGCGTACATATCATTGAGCACCGTGCACATCCGGTCAAATGCGTCGGTTCCCGCGTATTTCAGGGCCAGGGCTTCACACCGGGGGGCTACCTGGTCGCGACCAAATGTAAAGGCACGTACTTTGCCATAGCGAATGCGTTCTTTGGTCATATCATCCCGCAGATCGGGGAAAATATTGACAAAGCGGTTAAACAAAAACACCGGATCGGCGTTCTGCGTACCGTCTTCATTTTTATTGCGCTTTTTCTTTTGGTTGAGCACCGCCATGTGGCGCGGGCCCCGTACCGTATCACAGAAATCCTCGGCGATGTTTTCCGCGTCGCTGTTTGTGTCGGTATCCGGGTCAAACAGCCAGGTAGCGGATACTTTCCATTCCCCGGGGCTGTTTTCGTCCATTTCGGCCGAACGCAGCTGGAACAGTTTTTTCTTTTCATCGTACAAAACACTGTACGCGAATTCATTGCCGGTAAAAATCACGCACGGGCCTTTTTCATCGGCGTACTCTTTCGCTTTGGAAAAATTCTGGGCTTTGAGCGCATCACCCAATTTTTCGGCGATGAGATCAAGGGCGGGAAAACTCAAAAAAATCACTCCTAAAAAACAGGACCGCCCGGCATACCGGACAGGCCAATTGTTTGCACACTTTGCAGTTAAGCTTTATTATACACGACAAAGCCCGGTTTGTCACGAAAATTTTCCCGCATTTTCCCTGTGTTTTTGTGCCTGTTTGCCCCATTGCGAAGAGGCAAAACATGTGATATGATAATACTTGAATTTTTGCGCGGTCCCGGCAGGAGACCGCGGCTCCCTTTTTCCCTATATTAAAGGATTAAGGAAGCGCACAGAAAGGATTGATCATTCTGAGCAAGATGCAAGTGGCCGTCCTATTTGGCGGCGTGTCTTCCGAACATGAAGTGTCCCGCGTGTCGGCCGGGTATGTCGTACGCGAACTGGACCGTGCTTTATATACCGTACACACTGTGGGCATCACCAAAGACGGGCGATGGCTCTATTATACCGGCGACGAAAAAGCCATGGCCGACGGTGGTTGGGAACAGGACCCCCACAATGTGCCCTGCGTGCTCAGCCCGGACCACGGCACCCACGGCCTTCTCCTTTTGCATGCTGATCACACCGAAACCGTACGCCTGGACGTGGTTTTCCCCGTACTGCATGGCAAAAACGGCGAAGACGGTACGATGCAGGGGCTGCTTCAGCTGTCAGGGATTCCGTTTGTGGGTTGCCATACGCTCTCTAGTGCTGTCTGCATGGATAAAGCCGTTACCCACTCCCTTTTGGAAGCAGCACGCATCGAGCAGGCCCACTATCTGTGGTTTTACGCCGACCTGTACCGCACCCGCGCCGATGTAATCAAAAATAAAATCGCTGCGCGGCTGGATTTCCCGGTGTTTGTCAAACCGGCCAACGCGGGCTCTTCGGTGGGGATCAGTAAAGTAACCAGTATCGACGAGCTGGATGCCGCCGTGGAAAAGGCTGCGAAGGAAGACGGAAAAATTGTGGTAGAAGAGGGCATTGTCGGCGCTGAAGTGGAATGCGCCGTTATGGGCAATGAAGAGCCCATTGCCTCTACGGTGGGTGAAATCGGGGCTTCGGCCGAATTTTACGATTACGACGATAAATATAAAAACGGCACCTCCCAGCTGTATATTCCCGCCCGTCTGCCGGAAGAAAAAATTGAAGAAATCCGTGCGATTGCTAAACGTGCGTATCACATGTTGGGCTGCCGCGGCCTGGCCCGTGTTGATTTCTTTGTGCGGGAAAAAGACGGCCGGGTGCTGTTAAATGAAATCAACACCCTGCCCGGCTTTACGGCTATTAGCATGTACCCGAAACTGTGGGAACATGAAGGCGTATCCGGCACCGAACTGCTCAACCGCCTGATTGCTTATGCACTGGCCGTCTAACGACCGGAGGCCATTATGCAGGAAAATTACCTGATCCACATTCTGGGCCGGCAGGAAGTCGACGGTGAAAAGGACGAAATCTGTCTGGATACCGTGGGGGCATATTGCCAACGGGACGGGCACCAGTATATTTCGTACCGGGAATATTACGATGAAGCAAATCCCAAAGCATACCGCACCACGGTACTGAAGCTGGAAGGGCCCCAAAAAGCCACCCTGCTGCACGCCGGATCGGCTACCCGGCTGATCCTAGAAGAAGGCAAACGCCACTACTGCCAGTATGATACGGGATACGGAACCTTAACCATCGGCACGTTTGCCCAAAAAATTGAAAACAACCTGCACAGCCAGGGCGGGTCGGTACAAATTCGTTACACCCTGGACATGAACGCCGGTTTTCTCAGTTTCCACGAGATCACCGTTACTATTAAACCAACGAAATAAAGGAGGAACCCCCTCATGTCTTTTCTTGTCAAACAAGCTACCTCTTCCCTTCAGGGCTGCGTAAAAGCCGCCATGGAAAAAGCTATGGCAGCCGGGCAGCTGCCAAAAGCGGATCTGCCCGCTTTTACCCTGGAAGTACCCGCTGACCGAGCTCACGGCGACTGGGCGTGTAACGCCGCCATGGCCGGCGCCCGGGCGTTCCACACGGCCCCGCGCAAAATTGCCGAAGCTATTTGTGAAAACCTGGACCTGTCCGGTACGTATTTCGAACGCTGTGAAATTGCCGGTCCCGGGTTTTTGAATTTCTTCCTTGCCCCCCAGTTCTGGGTAGACGTACTGCGGGACATCCTGCAAAAGGGTGATACGTATGGCCGCAGCGATTACGGCCAGGGCGAAAAAGTCATGGTCGAATTTGTGTCGGCCAACCCCACCGGCCCCATGCACATGGGCAATGCCAGGGGCGGCGCGCTGGGCGACTGCCTGGCGGCGGTACTGGATGCCGCCGGGTATCAGGTATGGCGGGAATTCCTGATTAACGACGCAGGCAACCAAATTCTAAAATTCGGCCTGTCCCTGTCGATACGGTACCAGCAGCTATTTATGGGCGACAACGCGCCCGAACTGCCCGAAGACAGTTACCACGGCGAAGACATTCTGGACCTTGCCAAAGCCTATGCGGATGAGCACGGCGACGCTCTCATGAACGTGTCGGAAGAGGAACGCCGCAGCGCGCTGGTGGCGTTTGCCCTGCCCAAGAACATTGCCAAAATGAAGCGGGATATGGCCAAATACCGCGTGGAATATGATGAATGGTTCAGCGAAACTACCCTGCATGAAAGTGGGGCTATTCGCGACGTGATTGAAGCCCTGCAGAAAAACGGCCTGATTTACGAAAAGGACGGCGCCATCTGGTATAAAGCTTCCTCCTTCACCGAAAAGTACATGAAGAAGGACAAAAAAGGAGAAATCAGCGAAGAAAACGCCCCCAAGGACGAAGTGCTGATTCGCCAGAACGGCACTCCCACCTATATGGCAGCCGATATTGCCTACCACAAAAACAAATTCGACCGGGGCTTTGCCCGGTGCATTGATGTGTGGGGCGCCGACCACCACGGCCACGTGGCCCGGATGAAGGGCGCCATGGATGCCATCGGGCTGGATGGCGAAAAACTGGATGTGGTGCTCATGCAGCTGGTTAAACTCATGCAGAATGGCCAGGAAGTGCGGATGAGCAAACGGACCGGCAAAGCAATTCAGCTGTCGGATCTGCTGGACGAAGTACCCGTGGATGCCGCCCGGTTCCTGTTCAACATGAAAGACGCCGGTACCCAGATGAAATTCGATCTGGACCTGGCCGTGCAGCAGGACGCCGAAAACCCGGTGTACTACGTGCAGTACGCCCATGCCCGGATTTGCAGCATTCTGCGGGCACTGAAGGCCGATGGCATTGAACCCCGCGCCTGCACCAACGAAGAGCTGATGCTGCTCAAAGAACCGGAAGAAGTAGAGCTGATCCGGCACATGGCTTCGTATACCGACGAAATCATCGCGGCCGCCAAAGCGTACGACCCGGCCCGCATTAACCATTACGTGATCACTCTGGCTACCCTGTTCCACAAGTTCTACAGTGCTTGCCGTGTGAAAGGGGTGGAAGATGGCCTGTGCGCAGCACGGCTGACGCTGTGTGTGTGCGCGAAAACCATTATCCGCAATGTGCTGACGATGTTCAAGATCACCTGCCCCGATTCCATGTAATCCTATCAGAAAATAAAAACGGCTCCCGATTTTGAACCAAACCAGAAAAACTGGACAATAGACAAAACGGCCCCCTGTGTAGGATAA
>CAJKJS010000163.1 GCA_905200265.1 uncultured Oscillospiraceae bacterium | reverse complement strand
GAAAATCTTGTCATGCCCAATGAGTTCCCGGCTCATCAGCGCCACATCATAGGCCGATGAAACATGCCCGTCTTCATCCAGACCACAGCAGTTTTTAAAAACCGTATCGTTCATGCCCAGTTCTTTGGCCCTTTCGTTCATACGCTGCACAAACGCCTCTTCACTACCCGCAATTTTCTCTGCCAGTGCTACGGCCGCATCGTTGGCGCTCATAATAACAATGGCTTTTAGCATATCGTCCACCGTCATGGTTTCCCCTTCCTCCAGCCAGATATCCGAACCGCCCATACCGGCCGCATGAGCGCTGGCGGTAACGGTATCGGAAAGAGAAAGCCGCCCGCTGTCGATTTCCTCCATAATAAGCAGCAGGGTCATGACTTTGGTTACCGATGCGATGGGCCTTGCTTCATGGGCATTTTTTTCAAATAACACCTGCCCGGTGCCGGCATCCATCAGCAAAGCAGCTTTGGCCGTGAGTTCATCGGCACTGACAGCTGAAACTGGCATACTGTTTCCCCCTATTAAAAAAAGAACCAGTGCCATGAGAACACCCAAAAGTTTTTTTCCCGTTCGTTTCATGTTCCGCTCCCCCTTTTTCAAATCTTGCAGACCATTTTTCTGCCGTATCTATATGAAAAGCCCAGAGGGAATATTTAAAAAAACACAAAAAGTCGGTGGTTTTCGTTCTGAAAACCACCGCCGGATCTTTTCAACGTGTAGAAAGTTAACGCTCAGCCCAATCGCCGCACAGGAATCCCCTGTTCATGCAGGTACTCTTTCAGTGCCGGAATCGGAATCTCCCCAAAATGGAACAAACTGGCCGCCAATACGGCATCCGCTCCACCTATGGTAAAGGCATCGGCAAAATGACTCATGGCGCCCGCCCCACCGGAGGCAATCACCGGTACGGATACGGCGTCGGCCACAGCCCGGGTCAGCGCAAGATCATACCCATTTTTTACCCCGTCACAATCCATACTGGTAAGCAAAATTTCTCCGGCTCCCCGCTTAACGGCTTCCTTGGCCCATTCGACGGCATCCCGGCCGGTATCCACACGTCCGCCATTTAGATACACCGTCCATCCTTCCCCGTCTGTGCGGCGCCGGGCATCAATGGCACACACAACACACTGACTGCCGAATTTTTGTGCGGCTTCCGTTAGTAAATCCGGGTTTTTCAGCGCCGCCGAATTGACCGAAACTTTGTCGGCCCCGGCCGCCAATAACCGGCGGAAATCATCCACCGTACGAATACCGCCTCCCACGGTAAACGGGATAAAAATGGTCGAAGCCACTTTTTCCACAATATCGATCATAATATTCCGGGCATCGGATGAAGCGGTAATGTCCAGCAACACCAGTTCATCGGCGCCTTCTGCATCGTACCGGCGAGCCGCTTCCACCGGGTCGCCCGCATCGCGCAGGTTCACAAAATTGGTTCCCTTGACAACCCGGCCGTTTTTCAGGTCCAGGCAGGGGATAATCCGCTTAGCATACATCAGCAACGCCCCTCCTTTTGTAAAGAAGTATCCTGGGCCATCTTCGCAAAATTCCGCAAAATAGCAAGACCCGTTTCCCCGCTTTTTTCGGGGTGGAACTGGGTGGCAAACAGGTTGTTTTTCGCAACAGCGGCGTGGAACGGCCGTCCATATTCGGCGATAGCCGCCACCGCCTGTGTATCGTCACACTGCAGGTAATAGGAATGGACAAAATAGACATACGCTTCTTCCGGCAGCCCGGCAAACAGCGGGCTTTGCTTTGGAAAATGCAAGGAATTCCACCCGATATGCGGAATTTTCAGTCCCATATCCGAAGGAAAACGTACCACCTTCCCCGGCAGCAGGTTTAGTCCTTTGACCCCGGGGGACTCTTCACTTTCGGCAAACAATAGTTGTAGCCCCAGGCAAATGCCCAAAAAAGGCCGGCCACTGGCCACAAAGTCGCAAATGGGCGTGATGAGATGCGACTGCGTCAACGATGCCATCGCATCGCCAAAGGCCCCCACTCCCGGCAGCACCGCCGCCGACGCTTGCCGCAGCACCGCGGGGTCCCGGGTGACGCAGGTTTCACACCCGATAAACTGCAGGGCTTTTTCCACATTGCGGATATTCCCGGCATCATAGTCGATTACGGCGATCATGCATAAACCCTCCCGTTTTCTCTTGTTAACGCAGTAAAGTATGCCTGATTATAGCATATCATTCTCTATAGATGCAAGATGCAGGATGAAAAATTTCATCCTGCATCTTTTTCACGATTCCTCTTTATCTTCTTCTTCCCAGGCCCGGCAGCGTTCCACGGCTTTGTGCCATTTTTTCAGCATATAGGTGCGGTACCCGTCATCCTGTTCCGGTTCGTACGTCTTTTTACTGCGCCACAGCCCGGCCAGTTCTTCCAGGGAATCCCACACTCCTACGGCTAGTCCGGCCATCATGGCGGCTCCCAGTGCGGTGGTTTCCAGGCAAACCGGCAGGCACACCGTGCGGTTAAGTAGGTCGGCCTGGGTCTGCATCAAAAAGCGGCTTTTGCTCGCGCCGCCGTCTACGCGCAGCTGCGGGATTTTGACCCCGGCATCTTCTTCCATGGCGTGGAACAAATCGCAGCTTTCCAAATCGATGCTTTCCAGCACCGCTCTCGCCAAATGGGCATTGGTGGTACCCCGGGTCATGCCAAAGAAGGCGCCCCGGGCGTACATATCCCAGTAGGGGGCGCCCAGCCCCGTGAAGGCCGGAACAAAATACACCCCACCGTTATCATCCACGCTCTCAGCCATTCTGTCTGCTTCCGACGGTTTTTGGATCATATGCAGTTCATCCCGCAGCCAGTTAATCGCACTGCCGGCATTAAATGCACTGCCTTCCAGGGCATAGGTAGTCTTGTCGCCGATCTGCCAGGCTATGGTGGACAACAGCCCATGCTGGCTGGTGATGGGGGTCTCGCCGGTATTCATCAGCACAAAACACCCGGTGCCATATGTATTTTTCGTCATTCCTTTTTCAAAGCAGCACTGTCCGAACAGCGCCGCATGCTGGTCCCCGGCGATCCCGGCAATCGGAATGGCCCGGCCCAGTACGCTTTCACTGCATGTACCCACAATACCACTGCTGGGTACCACTTCGGGCAGGGCACTGCGGGGAATTTGTAGCATCGAAAGTAATTCATCGTCCCAGGAAAGCGTATGAATATTAAAAAGTAGCGTACGGCTGGCATTAGTTACATCGGTTACATAGCGTTTTCCTTCCGTCAGGGAGTAAATCAGCCAGGTATCCACCGTACCAAACCGCAGCCGGCCTTTTTCCGCCAGATCCCGGGCCGCCGGTACATGGTCGAGAATCCATTTCATTTTGGTGCCCGCAAAATAGGCATCCAAAATCAGCCCGGTTTTTTCCCGGATCATGGGCTCATACCCTTTTTGCCGCAGTTCTTCGCAAATCGGGGCTGTACGGCGGCACTGCCACACAATGGCGTTGCACACAGGCAGCCCGGTTTTACTATCCCATGCCAGTGTCGTCTCCCGCTGGTTCGTGATCCCGATGGCCGCAATATCCTGAAGCTCCACTTTGGCGTCCTGCACAGCTTCGCGCATGGCGCGCAACTGGCTGGCTAAAATGGTGACCGGGTCGTGCTCTACATACCCGGGCTGGGGGTAAATCTGGGGGAATTCCTCCTGCCCTTTGCCTACAATCGCTCCAAACGAATCAAATACAATAGCGCGGGAACTGGTGGTCCCTTGATCCAAGGCCAGAACATATTGACCCATTTTCATCACGCGACACTCCTTTCTAAAACGGATGGAATTTTCTGTGATGGAATAACCCCATCCCACCGACGCAGGTAAGGTTTGACAAACCCTGCTTTGTGCGTATATAATCCTTTTATTGCTGTTTTTTCGGGTCTTTTCCCGAAAAAGAAACCGCTTTTTATCGAGGAGGAATAAAAAAACATGATGGATACCGTTGCCCTAGCCGGCATCGCCGTCGGCCTTTCTATGGATGCGTTTGCCGTCAGCGTGACAAACGGCGCCGTACAGAAAAAAGTAACTCCGTCCATGGCCCTGCGCATGGCCGGTTTTTTTGGCTTCTTTCAGGGGTTCATGCCGTTCCTTGGCTGGCTGATTGGCAAAGCCGGGGAAAGTTTCATTGGGAACATTGACCACTGGATCGCCCTCATCCTGCTGGGATTTATCGGCATTCAAATGATTGTGGAATCCCGCCGCAAAGACGAAGACAGCGAACCGGATGAACTAAATGTTCGCCGCCTAACGGCTCTGGCCATCGCCACCAGCATTGACGCACTGGCTACCGGCATCATCCTGCCCACGGCCGTGCGGGCTAATACCGTGCTCCTGATGGTGCTCTCTGTTTGCCTGATTGCCGCGATCACCTTTATTTTGTGCCTAATAGGCGTATGGGTTGGCAAAAAATTTGGCGACCTGTTATCCGGCAAAGCCGAACTGTTGGGGGGCATCGTACTGGTGCTTATCGGTGTGAAGATTTTCTGTGACCACATGTTTTTTAT
>CAJKJS010000162.1 GCA_905200265.1 uncultured Oscillospiraceae bacterium | reverse complement strand
TTACTAGCAATACTCCCAGCACCGTTTCAAATGCCGCCATATTTACAAATCCCAACAGAAAGACCGCCGCCATTAAGGCGATGAGCAAAATGTCCACCAGCAGCCCGCCGCTTTTTTCATGAATCAGTTGCCGCCTTTCATCATAATATTGCAGCGTTTCTTCTTCCATCCGCAGCCGGTTTTTGCGCAGGTTCCGGTAGTGGCACAGACGCACAATCACAAAAACCAGCCCGCCAAAATAGACCATACGCGTCACATCTTTTGCTAAACTTGTCTGTTCCCGGCCGCTTAATAAAATTGTCCCGCTGCCTTCCCCTACCAGTACCATAGCGATGAGCAGGAGAATCAGTCCCACCCATAAAATCACAATTTTCTTCCGAATCCAGGGTTCCGTATGTTGCGCCATCTTACTTCACTCCTTCCTCTAGCCAGAAAAGCTCCTCCACCGTCACGCCAAAATACCGGGCCAGCCGCAGCGCCAGGGGCAGGGACGCCGTATACTTGCCCACTTCAATCGAGGTAATCGTCTGCCTTGTAGTGCCTACCCCCCGGGCCACCTCTTCTTGCGATAACCCCCGGGCTTTTCTCAGCTCCCGCAGCTTATTACCCACATGCGTTTCCTGCACCGGTATCCCTCCTTTTTTGCAAAGCTTACTTTACATTTTCAGTATAGGCGCTTTCTTCGAAAATGTCAAGTTCACTTTGCAAAATCGTTGAAAAGAAAGAGCCCCAGCCAATTGGCTCGGGCCCTTTTTTCATGATCTTTCGTGATTATTCTTCGTCCGGGACTTTTAAAATAGCGCCGGTATTGCCCGACGTCACCAGCGCGGCGTACCGGCTCAGGTACCCGGTCGTAATGCGGGGCTTGCGGGGTTTCCAGGCCGCACGGCGGCGGGCCAGCTCGTCTTCGCTGACTTTCATGTTGATGGTGTTGGCCATAATATCGATAGCGATGATGTCGCCTTCTTCCACCAGAGCAATGGGACCGCCCACGGCCGCTTCCGGCGATACATGCCCGATGGCCGCACCCCGGGTGGCGCCGGAAAAGCGTCCATCGGTGATCAGCGCCACCGTGCTGCCCAAACCACGACCCATAATAGCCGACGTGGGGTTGAGCATTTCGCGCATGCCGGGACCACCCTTAGGTCCTTCATACCGGATCACAACGACGTCACCGTCGTGAATTTCGCCGCCCAGAATCGCCTTCATGGCATCTTCTTCGCAGTCATACACCCGGGCCGGGCCTTCATGTACCAGCATTTCAGGGGCCACCGCGGCACGTTTAACCACGCAGCTGTCCGGTGCCAGGTTGCCGCGCAGCACGGCAATCCCGCCGGTCTTGCTATAAGCCGTTTCGGGGGTGCGGATCACGTCAGGATTCTTATTTACGACTCCCTGCAAGTTTTCCGCAATGGTCTTGCCCGTGCAGGTCATCAAACTGGTATCCAGCAGACCCAACTTGTCGATTTCTTTCATAACAGCAGGAATACCGCCGGCTTCGTTCAGGTCTTCCACATAGTGGTGACCGGCCGGTGCCAAATGGCACAGGTTGGGAGTTTTATCACTGATCGCATTGGCAATATCCACATTCAGTTCCACCCCGGCTTCATGGGCAATGGCGGGCAGATGCAGCATGGAGTTCGTGGAGCACCCCAGCGCCATATCCATGGTCAGCGCGTTGCGGAATGCCGCTTCCGTCATGATATCCCGGGGACGGATGTTCCGGCGCAGCAGTTCCATCACCTGCATACCGGCTTTTTTGGCCAGCCGAATACGTTCACTGTACACAGCGGGAATGGTACCATTGCCCGGCAGACCCATGCCCAGCACTTCCGTCAGGCAGTTCATGGAGTTGGCCGTATACATGCCGCTGCAGCTGCCACAGGTGGGGCAGGTATGTTCTTCATATTCGTGCAATTCTTTTTCGCCGATCTTCCCGGCGGCATAAGCCCCTACGGCCTCCGACGCACCGGAGAAGCTGGTGCGGCAACCGTTCACCCGGCCGGCCAGCATGGGGCCACCGGATACAAAAATAGTGGGCAAATTCAGCCGTGCCGCTGCCATCAGCAATCCGGGTACGTTTTTATCACAGTTGGGCACCATGACCAGTGCATCAAATCCGTGGGCCAGCGCCATGCATTCGGTGCTGTCGGCAATCAGGTCCCGGGTTACCAGAGAGTATTTCATCCCGGCATGACCCATGGCAATGCCGTCGCACACGGCAATGGCCGGGAACATAATCGGAGTACCACCTGCCATGGAGACACCCATTTTGACAGCTTCCACCACTTTATCAATATTCATGTGGCCGGGTACAATTTCATTCTGCGAACTGACAATCCCCACCAGCGGACAGCGGATCTCTTCATCGGTAAACCCCAGGGCTTTAAACAGTGCCCGATGGGGGGTATTTTCGGGTCCCTGCAAAATACTTTCACTTTTCAGCATGGCATGCTTCCTCCTTACTGACACGCCGGTCCGGTTTTTTGCCCGCCAGGGCCCCGCGATCTGCCGTGTTCGTTTGTTTTTTTCATTATAAAAGCGCGCCCGCCTTCTGTCAAGAAAGCAGGCGCACTGCAAAAGCTGGTTTTTCACCACCGGCTAATTTTTTGTGGAAAACTTTTTTCGGCTACTCCGTTACTTTTTTCCCATTTGCCGGCGGGTACCTTTGATCAGCGGCGAAATGTGCTTGTAAAGCAGGAACGTAAGCAGCACATCGCACAGCCCTTTAAACAGCGTAAACGGCATATTAAAGATCACAAGGGCCTGCAATAGGTCATTGACCCAAGGAAGCAGGGCCTGGTACATGCCCATAATCACATCCAGCGGCATTAGCAGCGAATACGCCGGATATACCAGGAAGTAGTTTGTCGCAATACTGCCCACGGCCATAGCCACAGCCCCAATTAGCGAAGCCGCCAGGGCGCCTTTGCGGGTTTTCCACTTGTTGTAGATCAGTCCCGCCGGTACCACAAACAGGCAGCCCAAAATAAAGTTACTCAGTTCGCCGACCCCGGCCGTGGTCGTATTCATTAAGTTAATCAGGTTTTTCACCAGGCATACCACGACCCCGGATAGCGGCCCCATGGAAAAGGAAGCGATCAGCGCCGGCAATTCGGAAAAGTCCAGTTTTAAATAACTGGGAACCAGGGGAATACCAAAACTGAGAAACATCAGCACGGTTGCCACTGCCGCCAGCATGGCTGTCATCACCAGTTTGCGCACACGGATTTTGCTTTTTTCACTTTGCATACTCGAAAAACTCCTTTGAAGGTAGATTTTCTTCGGAGTCCATACACGGTCTTTGGAAAAACAAAAACCCCAGATCGAAAAATTCGATCCGGGGTTTACCATGTAAAGAAAGTACGGGCTTCTCCTTGTTAAGAAAAAGAGCCGCCGCTTCTGCGCCGTTTTTCCACGACATCCAGTCAAATAGACCGCACACACAGATTTTTCTTCTCTCATCCAGACTGTCACTGTCGGCCCCGGAATGTCACCGGGTCGGCTCTCTTTCCAAAAAATAGAAAGAAAGTTCGCGGGCTATACCGCCGGTAAGGAATTACACCTTGCCCCGAAGATTTTTTCGTGTTCTATTCTATGCGTGTAGACGCTATTTGTCAAGTTTTTTACCAGCCCTGTTTTTTCAGGTATTCGCGGCTCATGGCAATGGCTTCCATGGGCGGACGTTCGTCGGAAGCATCCTGTTCCACTACAACCCACTGAGCGCCGGCATCGATAGCCGCCTGCAAAATTGCGGGAATATCCTGCTGGCCATACCCAACCGGGCGGAAGCCAAAGACTTTTTCTTTCTTTTCTTCCCCATCTTCGCTCTTTACGCCAATGAGTTCATACATTTTGCCGGTATTGCCTTCCTGTTTCCAGAAGTCCTTCAGGTGCACAATGGGGGCACGGCCCGTATATTTGCGCACATACTCGGCCGGGTTTTCGCCTGCAACGTTCACCCAGCAGGTGTCGATTTCCGTCTGCAAATGATCCGAATCAATGGTCTTATACATATAATCCAGCGCATACATGCCATCAATTTTGGTCTGGAATTCAAAATCGTGATTGTGATACATCAGCGTAATCCCGTGACGGCGGCAGCAGGCCCCAATAGCATCAATATTTTTAACTACTTCCGGAAACGCTTCCGTTCCGGGGCGGTATTCCGGCATCAGATACGGCACGGCAATAAATTTGCAACCAATGGTTTCATAATCCGAGACCGTTTTTTCCATATCGGCCACCAGATCTACGTACGGCACATGGGCCGACAGTGCTACCAATCCGGCATCCCGAATGGCATCCCGCACTTCTTCCGGCGTGTGACCATACAACCCGGCCAGTTCTACACCATCATACCCCAGTTCCTTAATTTTTTTCATCGTGCCGGCAAAATCTTTTTCAGCATCGCCCCGCACCGAATAAACCTGTACCCCGACGGGCAGCGTTTTCATAGTTACTTCCTCCTTTAAAACCTGTACCATACATCTTTGGCCCCTTTGCGTAAAAAGGGCCGTTATTCGTT
>CAJKJS010000161.1 GCA_905200265.1 uncultured Oscillospiraceae bacterium | reverse complement strand
CTTTTATGAGTTTTCTGTTTCACCAACTGCTAAGAAAAAACTTTCGATTTGGACGAATGCGCAGCGGATTTTGCCATCTTACACCGTTCTGCTAAAACGAAAGGAAGAAAAACAGATGTCTTCACTGAAATTTGAAACCATGCAGCTTCATGTCGGCCAAGAACACGCGGATCCCGCTACCGATGCCCGGGCCGTGCCGATTTATGCCACCACCTCCTACGTATTCCCCAACTGCGCCCAGGCGGCGGCTCGGTTTCGATTGGAAGAAACCGGCAATATTTATGGGCGGCTGACAAATTCGACTCAGGCGGTGCTGGAAAAACGGATTGCCGCTTTGGAAGGGGGCACAGCGGCCTTAGCACTGGCCTCCGGAGCGGCAGCCATCGCCTATACTATCGAAGCTCTGGCCCAAAACGGGGGGCACATTGTGGCTCAAAAGACGATTTACGGTGGTAGTTATAATCTGCTGGCCCACACGTTGCCGTCTTTTGGTATCACGGCTTCGTTTGTCAATATTCACGATTTAGACGAAGTGGAACAGAGTATTCAGCCGGACACCCGGGCTATTTATATCGAAACGCTTGGAAACCCCAATAGTGATATTCCGCCGATTGATGCCCTGTCGGAACTAGCCCACCGGCACGGATTGCCCCTGGTGGTGGATAATACCTTTGGCACGCCGTACCTCATCCGGCCCATTGAACACGGGGCCGACATTGTGGTTCATTCGGCTACAAAATTCCTGGGTGGCCACGGCACCACCTTGGGCGGTATGATTGTGGACGCGGGCCGGTTTGACTGGGCGCGTTCCGGGAAGTACCCCGCGATTGCATCGCCTAACCCCAGTTACCACGGGATTTCCTTTGTGCAGGCAGCCGGGGAGGCGGCCTTTGTGACCTATATCCGGGCCATTTTGCTGCGGGATACCGGCGCCTGCCTGTCGCCCTTTGCCGCCTTCCTGCTTTTGCAGGGGGTAGAAACCTTGTCGCTGCGTATGGAGCGGCACGCAGAAAACACGAAAAAAATTGTCGATTTTCTGGTCAATCACCCGCAGGTGGAAAAAGTGAACCACCCGTCCTTGCCGGATCATCCCGATCACAAGCTGTATGAACAGTATTTTCCAAACGGTGGAGCGTCGATTTTCACGTTCAGCATCAAAGGTGGCCGGGAAGAAGCCTATCGGTTTATCGATCATTTGCAGATTTTCTCGCTGCTTGCCAATGTAGCGGATGTCAAAAGCCTGGTCATTCATCCGGCCACCACCACGCACAGCCAGTTGACAGAAGAAGAACTCCTGTCTCAGCAGATTTTCCCGAACACCATTCGGTTGTCGGTGGGAACGGAACACAGTGATGATTTAATTGCCGATTTGCAGCGCGGTTTTGAAGCTGCCGTTAAAAAGGAGTAACGCTATGAAGATTTATCAATCCAGCGACCAGCTGATTGGCAAAACGCCGCTTTTGGAGCTTACCCGCGTAGAAAAAGCGTGGGGGCTAAAGAGCAAGCTGTTTGCCAAATTAGAATTTTTAAATCCGTCCGGTTCGGTTAAAGACCGTATCGCCAAAGCCATGATCGATGAGGCGGAACGAACCGGTCGGCTACAGCCCGGTTTCGTGATTATTGAGCCGACCTCCGGCAATACCGGGATTGGCCTTGCCAGTGTAGCGGCGGCCCGGGGATACCGGGTCATCCTTGTGATGCCGGAAACCATGTCGGTGGAGCGGCGCCGGCTGATGAAGGCCTATGGTGCCGAGATTGTATTGACAGACGGCGCCAGCGGTATGAAAGGGGCCATCGCTAAAGCAAAAGAACTGGCGGCCGGTACTCCGGGTAGTTTCCTGCCGAGCCAGTTTGAAAATCCCTCGAATCCCCAAGCGCACCGGGACACCACCGGGCCAGAAATTTGGGAGGATACCGACGGGCATGTGGATATTTTTGTAGCCGGTGTGGGCACCGGCGGTACGATTACCGGTACAGGCGAATATTTAAAAGAGAGAAACCCCGCTGTCAAAATCGTGGCTGTAGAGCCCGCTTCGTCCCCTGTGCTGACAACAGGAACGCCGGGCGCTCATAAAATTCAGGGGATTGGGGCCGGGTTTGTTCCCGCGATTCTCAATACCAAGATTTATGACGAGATTGTGCGGGTGGACGACGTAGACGCTTTTGCCACCGGCCGGTGGATTGGCCAACATGAAGGCGTTTTGGTGGGCATTTCTTCCGGGGCTGCCGTGTGGGCAGCCATTGAAGTGGCCAAACGGGAGGAAGGGAAAAATATTGTGGTCCTCCTGCCGGATGGCGGAGACCGGTATTTTTCCACCCCGCTCTTTTCTGATTAACATGATTTCTTTATAAAATTTTGATCGGTTTTATGCGATACTATCGCAAAGGACCTAAAAACTAGTGCGAAAGGAGTTTATCGATGCACGTATATCTCGATAATGCGGCTACCACGAAAGTGAGTGCCGCTGTGTTTCGGGCCATGGAGCCCTATTTTACCGAACAATACGGGAACCCGTCCAGCTTATATGCCTTTGGGCAAAAAGCCCACGAAGCCATCACCGAAGCCCGCGAGCGAATCGCAGCGCTGCTTCACTGTGAACCAAGGGAGATCACCTTTACCTCCGGCGGCAGCGAAGCCGATACCCAGGCCATTCGTTCCGCTGCCCAGTGGGGCGCCAAAAGGGGCAAACGGCACATCGTATCGACAAAGTTTGAGCATCACGCCGTTTTGCACACCCTGGAAAGCTTAGAAAAAGAGGGCTTTACGGTAACCCTCGTGGATGTACACGAAAACGGAATTGTCCGCCCGGAGGAGGTAGCGGCAGCGATTCAGGAGGACACTTGCCTTGTATCGGTGATGACGGCCAATAACGAAATCGGCACCATTCAGCCGGTGGAGGAAATCGGCAAAATCTGCCGTGAAAAGGATGTGCTTTTCCATACGGATGCCGTCCAGGCGGTGGGGCATATCCCGATGGATGTCAAAAAACAACAGATCGATTTCTTATCCCTGTCGGCTCACAAATTTCACGGGCCCAAAGGGGTGGGGGCCTTGATAGCCCGCAAAGACATTCCGCTTCTTTCGATCATTGAAGGCGGCGCCCAGGAACGGGGCCGGCGGGCCGGAACCGAAAACGTGCCGGCAATTGTGGGTATGGCAGTGGCGCTGGAAGAAGCATGCAGGCATCAGAAAGAAAACGGCCAGAAAATGGCTGTCCTGCGCGACCGGCTGACAAAGGGGCTTTTGCAGATCCCTCATTCGGTACTAAACGGCGACGCCGAAAAGCGGCTGCCAGGCCATGTAAATGTATGCTTTGAAGGGATTGAAGGGGAATCGCTATTGCTCCTGCTCGACGAAAAGGGCATCTGCGCGTCCTCCGGTTCGGCCTGTACATCCGGTTCCCTGGAACCCAGCCACGTGCTGCTGGCCATTGGCCGTCCCCATGAGATTGCCCACGGCTCGCTGCGGCTTACGCTGTCCGCAGAGACCACGCCGCAGGAAATCGACTACACCGTGGAAGCGGTCACCCAGGTCGTACAGTATTTGCGGGGCATGTCCCCGGTATGGCGGGACCTGGTAAACGGAAAACAACCTTTTGTGATTCAGTGAGGTGTGAATATGGCTTTATATAGTGAAAAAGTGATGGATCATTTTCGCCATCCCCGCAATGTGGGCGTGATTGAAAACGCCGATGGCATTGGCGAAGTGGGGAATGCCCGGTGCGGCGATATTATGAAAATCTATCTAAAAATCGAAAACAATGTGATTGCCGATGTAAAATTCGAAACCTTTGGCTGCGGCAGTGCCATTGCTTCCAGCTCCATGGCGACGGAGCTGATTAAAGGGCAGCCCGTTTCCGAGGCTATGAAGCTGACGAACAAAGCGGTGGCCGAAGCACTGGACGGCCTGCCCGCGCACAAATTGCACTGCTCCGTTTTGGCGGAAGAAGCGATTAAAAAAGCTTTGCAGGATTATGCCGGCAAACAGGGGGTAGAACTGGAAGGCTTATGCCTGCCGGAAGAAACTGCCTGCCCGGCGTGCTGTGGCGCACCGGTATGAAAGCCCTGATTGCCATGAGCGGCGGCGTTGATTCCAGCGTCGCCGCTTGTTTCATGAAAGAAAAAGGGTATACCGGCTTAGGAATCACCATGAAGCTGCTGGGCCATGCCTTCACGCAGGAAGAAACCGGTCACCGCTGTTGCTCTCTGGATGATGTGGAAGATGCCCGCCGGGTGGCGCGGCAACTAGATATGCCCTATTATGTGTTCAATTTTTCCCGTTGCTTTCAGGACCAGGTGATCGATCCATGGGTGCAGGCGTATGAAAACGGGCAAACCCCCAACCCGTGAATCCTCTGTAACCGGGAACTAAAATTCGGCAAACTATTTCAAAAGGCCCGGGAACTGGGGTGCAGCGTAATGGCCACGGGTCACTATGCCCGTGTGACTTATGAGAAAACCACCGGGCGCTGGCTGTTGAAAAAAGCTATGGAAAAGAGTAAAGCGAGGTTTTTAACATGATGATTTCGAC
>CAJKJS010000160.1 GCA_905200265.1 uncultured Oscillospiraceae bacterium | reverse complement strand
GGGAAAATCCCCCGTTGCCGGAAAGGTAACGGGGGATTTTTTTACTTGAAATTTAGAAATGATTCACAAAAAAAGAAAGAGAAAATCGACAATATCCCATCTTGCGTTTGAGAAGAAAAGCGTTATAATCGTATTGTAAACGATTACATAAGGGGGCGGCCGTATGAGTACCATGAAAGACGTGGCCAAAGCGGCCGGTGTGTCAGTGGCAACGGTTTCCCGCGTGCTCAATGAAGACACCAGAGTAACGGCCCAGACGCGCGAAAAAGTATTGCGCGTGATTCGGGACCTGCGCTATACCCCCAATACATTGGGACGCAATCTGCGTATGCAGACCACCCGCCGGGTGTTGGTGCTGGTGTCGTCTCTTTCCAACCAGTTCTGTTCCGGTGTGGTACGGGGCATGGAAGGTAAGGCGGCTGAAAACGGGTACCAGGTGATGCTGGCAGCCACGCATCAGAACCCGGAACTCGAATACCAATTTGTCAAATCCCTGGAAAACCGCAGTGTGGATGGCATGGTGCTCATGGATACACGGTTGCCCGCCGGAAAACTCACCGGCATTGCCCGGAGGTATCCGCTGGTGCTGTGCTGCGAACACAGTGAAGGGGCGGAACTCCCCTGTATTAGCATTGACGATGAACAGGCCGGGTTTGACGCGGTGCAGTCGCTATTGGCAAAAGGACACCGGCGCATTGCCCTTGTATCAAACCGGGAAGTGGATTCGGCCCGAAAGCGCACGGCGGGATACCGGCGGGCGCTGCGGGAAGCCGGTATTCGGGAAGATCCGGCCCTGCAAATCGAACGGTATGAGTATAGCAGCCAGGCAGGTATGCAGGCATGCGAAACCTTTTTAGCATTGCCGCAGCCGCCGACAGCAGTGTTCTGTATTTCCGATGATTTGGCCGCGGGTGTATGCCATACATTGTGCCGTCATGGGTTACAGCCGGGCAAAGATGTGGATGTAGTCGGCTTTGATAACACCCCCATCAGCCGGGTTTTTGTACCGGCCATCACCACGGTGTCCCAGCCCCGCCGGGAACTGGGGATAAAGGCGATGGAAAAGCTTCTACAGCGTATGGAAGGGGCTCCCTGTCAAAAAGAAAACATCTATTTGCCCCACCGGCTGATGCAGCGGGAATCGACAGGTTTTCTAACGGAAGAATAGCCCAAAAGGCTTTTTGGGGCCGGCTTTCGGTCCCCAGTTTCATTAAGGAGGATGTTCTATGGAAAGAATCGTAAAAATCGGGATCATCGGCTGCGGCGGAATCGCCAACAGCAAGCACATGCCGGCCCTGAAGAAGATGGACGACGTGCAGATGGTGGCCTTCTGCGATATCGTGGAAGAACGCGCCAAAAAAGCGGCGGAAGAATTTGGTGTGGAAGGCGCCAAGTACTACACCGACTATAAAGAGCTGCTGAAAGATGAATCCATCGAAGTGGTACATGTGTGCACGCCCAACCGCGAACACAGCTTCATCACGGTCGATGCGCTGGAAGCCGGTAAGCATGTTATGTGCGAAAAGCCCATGGCCATTAACACGGAAGAAGCCCAGAAAATGCTGGATGCCGCCAAACGTACCGGCAAAATGCTGACCATTGGGTATCAGAACCGCTTCCGTCCGGATTCCCAGTACCTGAAGAAAGCCTGCGATGCCGGCGAACTGGGTGAAATCTACTACGGCAAAGCGCATGCCATTCGTCGCCGTGCGGTTCCCACGTGGGGCGTGTTCCTCAATGAATATGAACAGGGCGGCGGTCCGCTGATCGATATCGGTACCCACGCACTGGATCTGACGCTGTGGATGATGAACAATTACGAACCCAAAATGGTTGTGGGCAGCGTCTTTAAAAAGCTGGGCCATCAGACCGATACCGGCAACGCCTGGGGCGACTGGGATCCGGATAAGTTCACCGTAGAAGATTCCGCTTTTGGGTATATCGTGATGAAGGACGGCGCTACCATCGTGCTGGAATCCAGCTGGGCGCTGAACACGCTGGATGTGGATGAAGCCAAAACGTCCCTGTGCGGTACCCTGGCCGGGGCCGACATGAAGGGCGGCGTGCGTATTAACAAGGTAAAATACGGCAAACAGGTCGTGGAAGAACCGGCGCTGGACGGCAAGGGTGTTGCCTTCTTTGATGCCAGCAACGCACCCAAGCCCAACGAAGTGGAAGCCCGTTTGTGGATTGACGCGGTGAAGAACGGCGGCGAAGTAGTGGTAAAACCCGAACAGGCCATCGTGGTTACGCGCATTCTGGAAGCGATCTATGAATCGGCCAAAACCGGTAAAGCCGTTTATTTTGACTGAGTGTTTTTGAGTTATAGAAAGGAAGCATACATTCATGAAACTCGGTGTCTTGACGAATGTGGTAGCGAATAAACCGTTCCCCGAAGCACTGGATTATTTCCAGAGCATGGGCATTCAAATGGTAGAAATCGGATGCGGCGGGTATCCCGGAAACGATCATGCCAACCCGGACATTCTGCTGAACGATGACGAAAAACTGCGCGAATTTCAGAAGTGCATTGCCGATCACGGCATGGAAATCAGCGCGCTGAGCTGCCATGGCAACCCCATCCATCCCAACCGTGAAATCGCGAAGAAGTTCGACGACGATATGCACAAAGCGGTGTTGCTGGCGGAAAAATTGGGCGTTGATACGCTCAATACGTTCTCCGGCTGCCCCGGCGATAGTGAAAACTCGAAATATCCGAACTGGGTGACTTGCCCGTGGCCGGATGATTATAGCAAAGTGCTGGAATGGCAGTGGAACGAAGTACTGATTCCGTACTGGAAAGACTTTGTGGCTTTTGCAAAGGAGCACGGTGTTAACAAAATTGCCCTGGAACTGCATCCCGGTTTCTGTGTATACAACACCCACTCGCTCCTAAAACTGCGTGAAGCGGTCGGCCCCGAAATTGGCGCCAACTTCGACCCCAGCCATCTGATTTGGCAGGGGATGGACCCGTGTGCCTGCATTCGGGAAATTGGCAAAGCGGGCGCGCTGTTCCATTTCCATGCAAAAGATACCCGCATCGATCCCTACAACACGCCGGTAAACGGTGTGCTGGATACCCAGCATTACAGCGACGAAATTCACCGTTCGTGGATTTTCCGCAGTGTGGGGTATGGCAACGATATGCGGTACTGGAAAGATATTGTCAGCAACCTGCGTATGGTAGGATATGATTATGTCATGTCCATTGAACATGAAGACAGCCTCATGAGCCAGAACGAAGGTCTGACGAAAGCCGTAAGCTTCCTCAAGCAGGTCATGACCTTTGAAGACAAAATGACCGATATGTGGTGGGCTTAATAGAAGGCCTTCCTCAAAAGGAGACACGATAAGCTGCCTGCGGGCGGATAAAGGAGGATAAACCATGGAGAAAAAATTTGGGGTAGCCGTTATTGGTTACGGCGGCATGGGAAGCTGGCATGTGAAAAAGCTGCTTTCCCTGGCAGACGAAGGCGTGGAAATGCGGGGCGTGTATGATATTAACCCGGCCCGCAATCAGGCAGCCGAAGAAATCGGTGTGCATGCCTATGCTTCCCGGGAAGAACTGCTGAGTGACCCGGCCATTGATTTGGTTACGGTGGCCATTCCGAACGATGTTCACCATGAGGTGTGCGTCGACGCCATGCGCCACGGTAAACACGTGGTATGCGAAAAACCCGTTACGCTGAGCAGTGAGTCGCTGCAAGAGATGATCGACGAATCGAAGCGCAATCATGTCATCTTTACGGTGCACCAGAACCGCCGTTGGGACGAAGATTTCCTGATCATGAAGAAAATCTATGACGAAGGAACACTGGGCCCGGTATTTAATATCGAATCCCGTGTGCATGGTTCCCGCGGTATTCCCGGCGACTGGCGCAACACCAAGGAACACGGCGGCGGCATGGTGCTGGACTGGGGCATTCATTTGTTGGACCAGATTATGCAGATGATCCAGAAACCGCTGCTGCGCGTCTATGCCAATTTGACCTATGTAACCAATGAAAATGTGGATGACGGCTTTAAAGTGATTCTGGGCTTTGAAGATGACCTGAATGTACAGGTCGAAGTGGGCACCAGCAACTTTATTAACCTGCCTCGTTGGTACATGCAGGGCGAGAACGGTACCGCCATTATTCGCGACTGGGATTGCAGCGGCGAAATCGTGATGGTGTCGGATTGGGAAAATCGCGACGCTGTGCCGATTGTAACGGCTGCCGGTTTAACCAAGACCATGGCGCCCCGCACGGAAGAAACTATCCAAAAGTATCCGCTGCCTCGGGTGGAATCCGATGTGCGTGATTTTTACCGCAACCTTGTTAAGGTGAGCCGCGGCGAAGCCGAACAGCTGATTCGCCATGATGAAATGATGCGCGATATGAAGCTGATGGAAGCTATTTTCCGTTCGGACGAAACGCATTCCGTGGTAACCGATATTTTCTAAAAATGAAAAAAGACCGGTCATGTTGGTTGTTAACCTGTCTGACCGGTCTTTTTTTTTGCATGAAATTGTAAATGCTCTATAAAAAAA
>CAJKJS010000159.1 GCA_905200265.1 uncultured Oscillospiraceae bacterium | reverse complement strand
GATCAGAGTATGCACCGCAATATCTATGAACAGGCTTTATCGGTCTTTTCCAACTGTCATGGAGGCACAGGGGATTTACCGCACTGTGAACTATTTTCCGGAAAAGAGTTCGACGCGCCCATTCACTTTTTTAATTACACCACTTTGCCTCCGGGATGCTCCATTGGTGACCACACCCACCAAAATGACCAGGAAATTTACATCTTGCTGTCGGGTACAGGTATAATGACTTTTGACGGGGAAGAAGTGCCGGTGAGCGCTGGCAGCGTGACCGTAAACCGCCCCTATGGAACCCATGGACTGAAAAATACCGGAGAAGAAGATATGCGGGTGCTGGTAATTGAAGTGGGGTGCGGGGAATAATAGCTGCGCCTTGTTTTTCCCGAAAAAACAGCGTATAATGAAGGCCATGAAAGGAGGGGGACATACCCCATGACGTACATCAACCAGTGTAACTATCCTCATGTATCATACCCAACGCTGACCGATCTGCCCGAATTGGGTGGAGAAAACAGTACCGTGAAAAGTGCCGGTTGTGGGCTATGCGCCACCTGTATGGTGGTGGAAAATATGACGGGACAGTCCTTCCCGCTCATTGACTGTTTGGAACTATCCATTGCCGTAAATGCCAACCACAGCCCCGGAACGGATTTGGATGTACTGGCCCCTTATGTAGCCGAACGATTTCAGCTGGATTTAACCATGACAGCCGATCCCGAATTGCTGCGGGAACACCTGAAAAAAGGGTATATGGCTGTAGCCTGCGTGGCTGGTGACCGCCCGGAAGAAGACTATGTGGGTGTGTTTTCTCACGGTGGCCATTATGTAGCCGTGATCGGTATTGACGAAGATGGCGAAGGCATTCGCATTTTGGACCCGTCCCAGGTGCCGGGTAAATACGAAATCGAAGGCCGCCGGGAAAAGGTCATTGTCAACGGGAATATCCTGCACAGTACCATGAAAGTCCTAGCCGAAGACTGCCGCCGCCGCGAAACAAAGAATTATGCTGACGGCGATTTTAAAAAATGGCTGGAATTTGCCGAATCCAAGGGCGAAAAAAAGGATTGGAATCGGTACTTCCTGTTTAGCCCGAAAGCGTAAATTGATTATGTGAAAAAAGGAATCCCCCAAACGGGGCTGTATGCCGTCCCGGCGTGGCTCCTGTTTTGGTGGGATTCTCTTTTTGTTTAAGGAGGAAATCTGGTGAAATGGATGCCCATGGGCCGTGAATATGCCCAGGAGGAAGTGCGTGTGGCCTATAAACAGGCACGGCCGTTCGATCATATTCGGGTAGGAGCTACCATGTTGTTTGCCCGGCGGTTTTTGACCGTTTATTACATTCCGTACGAAGAGATCGAAAAAATCCACCTATATGCCGGGGAAGCGGTGGCCAGCGATTATTACACCTGGCAATTGGTTGTACGTGCCATTGGTGGACAGGAAAAACGTTTTGGCGTCGAAACGGAAGACCATGCCATGGCACTGCTGAGAGGATTAAAACAGGCGTGCCCAGATTTACCCCTGGGCAAATAAGGACCCCATGAGCCTACAAACGAAAGGGAAACGTATGAAACAGCAACACGAAAACCGTACGGCAACGCAACAGGCCGAACGGCCGCTTTGCCCCGTAGCCCGCAAATGCGGTGGCTGCCAATTGCAAAATATGGAATATGCCCGGCAACTGTCCTTTAAGCAGGGTGTGGTGCGCAAATGGTTGGGCCGGTATGGGACGATTCAGCCTATTTTGGGTATGAAACACCCGTATCACTACCGCAATAAAGTCCAGGCGGCCTTTGGGTATGACCGGCGGGGGAAAATTATTTCCGGTGTGTATCAGTCCAGCACCCATCATATTGTACCGGTAACGTCTTGCCTGACAGAAGATGAAACCGCTGACCGCATTATTGGCACTATCCGGTCATTGATGCCGTCGTTTCATATGACCGCGTTTGATGAACGCACGGGCCGGGGATTTTTGCGTCATGTACTAATTAAGCGCGGTTTTTCTACCGGGGAAGTGATGGTGGTTCTGGTGGCCGCTACACCGGTCTTTCCGGGGAAAAATCATTTTCTTTTGGAATTGCGCCGACGCCACCCGGAAATTACCACCATTGTATTAAACATCAACAAAGCGTTTACCAGTATGGTTTTAGGCGATCGGGAAACGGTGCTGTACGGGCCCGGGTATATCCGCGATAAACTGTGCGGCATGACATTTCGTATTTCGCCCCGTTCGTTTTACCAGATTAACCCTGTCCAGACTCAGGCACTGTATACCGAAGCGATTCGGCTTTGTCAATTGACGGGAAAAGAAACGGTACTGGATGCCTACTGCGGCACGGGAACCATCGGGATGATCGCGTCCCGGCAAGCCGCTCAGGTGATTGGGGTGGAACTAAATCCCGATGCCGTCAAAGACGCCAAAAAGAATGCTAGGGAAAATAAAGTCGACAATATCCGCTTTTTCTGTGCGGATGCCGGGGACTGGATGCGGCAGGCCGCTGAAGAAGGGTATATGCCCCAAGTGGTTCTGATGGACCCGCCCCGAGCCGGATGCAGCCGGGCGTTTTTGCAGGCCCTGCTGGAAACCCGCCCGGAGCGGATTGTGTACATCTCCTGTATGGTGGAAACCCAGGCCCGGGATTTGCAGGTGCTGGTGCAGGGGGGATACCGGGTGCGTCACATCCAGCCAGTGGATATGTTCCCCCATACCAACCATGTAGAATGTATTGTCTCGCTGACGAGAAAATAAAAAGGGGGCTCTTTTGTGGAACTATGGGACCTGTATACCAAGTACCGGGAAAAAACAGGGAAAGTACATAGAAGAGGCGAACCCATTCCCGAAGACTCGTATCATTTGGTTGTTCATGTGTGGATACGCAACAAAAAAGGGGAGTATCTGCTATCACAGCGGGCGGCAAACCGGCCCACATTTCCTTTGATGTGGGAATGTGTGGGAGGTTCGGTGCTGAAAGGCGAAAATAGTGTAGAAGGGGCCATCCGGGAAGTCAAAGAAGAAGTTGGCATAACGCTGGACCCATCACAAGGCACGAAACTCTTTACAAAAATCAGAGGAGTCATTGATGGGCAAACCTTTCAGGATATTTTGGATGTGTGGCTGTTTGCGTATAACGGAGTGTGCCAGCTAGAAAAAGCCACCACCGATGAGATAGCCGCTTGCCATTGGGCGACAGCCGATGAAATTAAACGGGTCTATAACGAAGGGAAATTAGTGCCCACTTTGGATTATTTTTTCTGTGCCATGGAGGAGACGGCACCTGATTATAGCGGGATTCTTGGGAAAACCGTAACGGGAAAAGTGGATAGACCGATCGGTTCCATTCATCCCAAACATGCTGCCCTTCACTATCCGATAAACTACGGGTATATAGAAGGAATTTTGGCGGCAGATGGGGAAGAACAGGACGCATATATTTTTGGGACCGATCAACCACTGGAACAATTTGAAGGAAAAGTCATCAAAGTCTATCACCGGTTTAATGATCCAGAGGATAAGTGGATTGTTTCGCTGGATGGTACCGATATGCCGGATGAGACAATACTGGGGGATATTGCCTTTCAGGAGCAGTTCTTTTACGGGAAACTGTATGGATCATGCGGCATGGTCTAGCTTGGAAAAAACAGACGGAAGAGGAGAAATGATGTTTCACGTAACCAAAGAAGAAGTGCAGTCGATTTTATCTGATTTTGGGCTTTCGGAGCCCGTTGAGGCGATCACTGAATTACAGCGGTACCACTATGAAAAGAGAGATCCCCTGACAAGAGAAGTTCGGCTCATTTTGAAAGTGGACCGGCAAAAGGCCGAACCGGTCGTCGTCCGCTTTAAAAACGAACAGGACGTTACCCGGGATTTAATCGAACAGCAAAGCGCCTTTGCTCATTTACTATTTAAAAATGGGGTGGAAACACCGCGCCAGTATCAGGCAAACGGCTGCTTTACCCAGTGGGTGACGCTGGGTGGATATGAGGTAATTGTAACCGTCGAATCGTTTGTTGAGGGTGAAATTCACATGGTGGAGGAAGACACAGCGGAAAAGACCGGCGCTCTACTGGCCCGTACGCATCAAATTGCGGAAAAAAACGGGGTGCATGTGGCAAATCCCGTACTGTTTGACCCTTTGAGCGATAACGATCTATTTGATTTTGCCGCGTTTTGTTCTCATGAGGCGGTTTTGCGACCGTTAGCGCCTGCCTTATATGAGCAGATCGTGACGGCGTATGAAACCTGCCGGCAAAAATTGCTTCCGTTTAAGGCCGAACCCCGGTATGCTGTGCAGGGGGATATCAGTGACTGCAATTTGTATAAGACCGCCCGGGGCGACATTGGGTTATTTGATTTTAACCGCTGTGGGGATAATCACCTGTATTTCGATACCGTCATGCAAGCCGTTTTTGAATCGCAGCTGATGGATTACCCAGTTGGATATGGCGACAGAGAAAAAGAGAAAATTCTTGCCGCTTTTTTGCGCGGGTATCAGTCCGTGCGCCCGTTTACGCAGGAGCAAAAAAAAGCCTATCCGTATTTTGTTGCGAT
>CAJKJS010000158.1 GCA_905200265.1 uncultured Oscillospiraceae bacterium | reverse complement strand
TATTTTTTCTTCTTAAAGCTGTCTTTCAGTGACACGGAGCGGTTGAATACCAGCGCTCCTTCGTGGCTATCTTTATTATCCACGCAGAAATATCCCTGGCGCATAAACTGGAAGCTTTCACCCGGTTTTGCATGGGCCAGCGACGCTTCTACCCGGCTATCCGACAACACGGTCAGGGAGTTTTCATTGAGTACTTCCAGATAATCGTAATTATCGGGGTCGGGCACCGAAAACAGATTATCATACAGACGCACTTCAGCCGGTAGTGCCGTTTCGGCATCCACCCAATGGATCGTGCCGCGAATCTTACGGCCGTCGGCAGGATCACCGCCACGGCTTTCAGGATCATATTCGGCCAACACTTCAACCACTTCTCCGTTTTCATCCTTGCGGCATCCGGTGCAGCGTACGATATACGCCGTCTTTAGGCGCACTTCGTTGCCGGGGAACAAGCGGAAGTAGCCTTTCACGGGTTCTTCCATAAAGTCTTCCTGTTCAATCCACAGGTTCCGCGAAAACGTCACCGTACGGGTGCCATCTTCGGGCCGGTTGGGGTTATTTTCCACTTCGAACGTTTCACTTTTGCCTTCGGGATAATTTGTAATGGTCAGTTTTACCGGGCGCAAAACTGCCATCACCCGCTGGGCATGTTCATTTAGGTCTTCCCGCAGGCAGTGTTCCAAAAAGCTGTATTCGACGGTGCTGTTCGCTTTGCTTACCCCGTTACGTTCACTGAAATTGCGAATGGAAAGCGGCGTGTAGCCCCGGCGGCGCAGCCCGCAGATGGTAGGCATACGGGGATCATCCCAGCCGGACACATACCCCTTTTCGACTAAATAGCGCAGTTTGCGCTTGCTCATGACCGTATTGTTGATGCCAAGGCGCGCAAATTCAATCTGACGCGGTTTGCACGGAAGATCGGCATGTTCGATCACCCAATCGTACAGCGGCCGATGGTCTTCAAATTCTAGGGTGCACAGGCTGTGCGTAATCCCTTCCAGCGCATCTTCAATGGGGTGTGCATAGTCGTACATGGGATAAATGCACCATTTGTTACCGGTACGATGGTGCTCCATGTGGTTAATGCGGTACAAAACGGGATCGCGCATATTAAAGTTGCCGCTGGCCAAATCAATTTTGGCGCGCAGGGTCATACGGCCGTTTTCAAATTCGCCGGCCTTCATGCGGTGGAACAAATCCAGGCTTTCTTCCATCGGCCGGTCACGATACGGGCTTACCGCCGGGGTATTCAAATCGCCCCGATTATCACGCATTTCGTCCGGCGTCAGTTCGCACACGTAGGCAAGGCCTTTTTTAATCAGCCCTTCCGCCAATTCATACATCTTGTCAAAATAATCCGATGCATAGAAGAACCGGTCGCCCCAATCATACCCCAGCCAGTGGATATCCTCTTTGATGGCGTCGACATATTCGGTATCTTCTTTGGTGGGGTTGGTGTCATCCATACGCAGATTGGTAATACCGCCAAACCGTTCAGCTGTACCAAAGTCCACGAAAATAGCCTTGGAATGGCCGATATGCAGATACCCATTGGGTTCGGGTGGGAACCGGGTGTGCACAGTCATACCCTCATACGCGCCGCCCTCTGCAATGTCTTCCTTAATAAAATCATCGATAAAATTGGTGGAAAGCACTTCGCTTTCCTTTTTCATATCTTCACTCATAAACGTAAGTCCTTTCGGATAAATCTCATTGATTCCTTTAGTTATTGGCACTTTCTACTTTCTGAAGACCCTCTTGCAGCCGGCGCAGGGATTCATCCCGTCCCAGCAAGTCCAGAATTTCCATCGCGCCACCGGGGGTCACCATCATGCCCGCAGCCGCAATACGCACCGGCCACAGCAGCGTGCCGTTTTTCACTTCCAATTTTTTGGCCAAATCCATCAGGGAATCGTGCAAGAGCGTCACATTCCACTCAGGCAATGCTGTTAGGGTGTCGATCGCTGCTTGCAGCATGGGGCCGGCATTCTCCAGATTGGCTTTGCTCTTTTTATTCACAAAGAAATCCACCGGGTAGTCGGGCAATTCTTTCAAAAAGCCGATCATACCAGGAATTTCATTCAGTTTCGTTACACGCGGTTGCAAAATAGACGTAAGCACGGCCCAGTCTTTTTCTGCTTCACCAAACACCTCACGGTAATATGGCATAGCCATCTCGGTAAAGGTTTCCGGGCTCTTCATACGCAGGTATTCGCCATTAAACCATGATAGTTTATCGTAATCGAACACCGCCGGTGCTTTACTGATGCCGTCAATGGAAAAGGCTTCGCACAGTTCTGCCAGGGAGAAGATTTCGCGGTTTTCCTTCGGGCACCAACCCAACAACGCAATATAGTTCACGATAGTTTCGGGCAAATACCCTTCTTCTACCAGACCGTTAAAGCTGGTGGAGCCGTGACGCTTCGATAGTTTGCTCACCGATCCGTCATCGTTTTTGCCCATAATCAACGGCAAATGCACATAGGTCGGCACATCCCAACCAAACGCCTCATACAAGAGGTTATATTTGGGCGTACTGGTCAAATACTCGCAACCACGCACAACATGGGTAATATGCATCAAATGGTCATCGATGACGTTGGCAAAGTTATAGGTAGGATACCCATCGGATTTAATCAGAATCTGGTCTTCCAGTTCCTGGTTATCAATGGTAATATCACCAAATACGGCGTCATGGAACGTGGTGGAACCTTCCAGGGGCATTTTTTGCCGGATCACATAGGGCGTACCGGCCTGCAAAAGAGCCTGCACATCTTCCTGCGGCAGATTGCGGCAGTGGCGGTCATAACCGCCCAGACCGTTTTCATCATGCAGCGAGGAGAGCCGCTCTTTCGTACAGAAACAGTAATAGGCTTTACCTTCTTCGACCAGCTTTTGTGCATAAGGAAGGTAGAGATCTTTCCGCTGACTTTGCACATACGGGCCGTATTCTCCCCCATTGTCAGGGCCTTCGTCATGTTCCATACCTACTTGCTGCAGGGTTTGGTAGATCACATCTACCGCGCCTTCCACCAGACGTTCTTGGTCGGTATCTTCAATGCGCAGCACAAATTTCCCGTGTTGTGAACGGGCAATCAGGTATTCGAACAAAGCCGTGCGCAAATTCCCCACATGCATAAAACCAGTGGGACTAGGCGCGAAACGGGTTCTTACGGTCGTGTCTTTCATGATACTTTTTTCTCTGCCTTTCCAAAATGGTTTCCTTTTGATTATAAACAAAAATGCTGCGGTTGGCAACAACCGCAGCAAATTTTCTGCCGAATCTCGCTTATAGCTGGTCGTTTTCCAGCAAATACGCGATATATTCTTCCAGACACATATTGTGTTCTGTTATATACTTGGCATGTTCTACACCGACATACCGAAAATGCCAGCCTTCAAAATTGATTCCCGTAATATCTTCCTTATCTTCTGGATACCGAAGAATAAACCCATACTCAGGCGCATGTTCACATAACCATTCATATTCCGGGGTATCAATACTGGTCACACCATTTAAATCAATAGCCAGCCCGGTATTATGTTCGCTGTAACCGGGTTCTGTCATCGTCAGCATGGCTTTTTGGAGCGCGGATTCCTCGTCCAGCCCTTCATCCCGCATGTTTTTCTTCACTTCTGCGTCAATCAATTGCTGCTGTTTTTCGGGGCTGCGGTATCCGGAGGAAATCCACAGGGTATAGCCATCGGCCTGAGCAGCTGCATGCATAGCCTTGTAAGCATCTAGTACCCGTTCATCCAATTCCACATCATCGTACGTGGTTAGTTCAACTTGATAGCCATCCGGCACCGGATTATGAGCATTCACCAGCAATAACCGCCAGTCGCTGCTTTGCTCGGCGAGTACCATAGTGGCCGGATCGATCACTACATCTTCCGATGTTTCCGATTCCTCTGGCATAGAAGCGGTTTCCACAACGCTGCTTTCCTCTTGCACAGGTGCTGTCATTCGGCCTCCAAAAATGGCCACAACAAGGGCTGCTACGCCCCCCAGCAGTAAAACCGCCAACACTCCCAGAACGATTTTTTTCGTATTTCCCTGTAAAATCCCATATGCTCTTCTTTTTCCGCGCATAACTTTCATTGTTCCACCATCCTGTATTCAAATCTTCAAAAACCGTAAAACTTCTTTTATCTCTCTATCTTTCTTTTTCTGCTCTGATGATAGCATGTGGAAAAAAGAAAAGCAACGGAGAAAGAGAAAAGAAAATGCAAAAAAAGAACAAAACACACGGCACCGTTCTCTTAAAATCATGTAAAGGAAAGGCTTTTTTACCTTTCCCTCCTCATTTACCGGCGCATTTCCAGTTCTTTCAGAACACGGCGCACATCGCTTTCGCTTCGATATTCCCCTGCATGTTCTTCCAGACCCATGCGCAAATCTTCATCAGCCAAAAGCAGCGGATCGGAGCGCCGGTACAACTGCGACAGGGCAAACAGGCCTGCCGCTTCGTTATTGTTGCCTTCGTAAAAACGAATCCATCGCAATTTTTTCACCCCCGGCGCTTATTGTGTAAATATCAGGGCGAAATATACACGGCAAAAAAAGCCGCCCGTTTTCTGAAA
>CAJKJS010000157.1 GCA_905200265.1 uncultured Oscillospiraceae bacterium | reverse complement strand
TGTTTCCTTGGGTCAGGGGAAACCAAAATGCGGTCAAAGGTTTAGCCCTGACAGGGAAAAATGAAAAAGAAAACACAAAAAGGAGAAAATTTCCTCTCTGCAAGAATAAGATTACGCTTCGCAAATGAAAAACAAGTGAAAAGAAAAAGAAAATCGGAAGAAAAACGGGTGCCTTACAATTGCGGAGGCAGGTTTTTGGGCCAGGGAGTACCCCGTTCCTGCTCGGCCCGAATAAGGGAGAGGGAATCTTCTTCCACCTGACGGCGAAGAGCCTGAGTATAGGGAGAAGTTTTGCATTCGTTTTGTCCATACGTCAGCTGTAAGTCATATTCTAAATCCAGCCAACTTGCGCATCCGGCTTCGTTATGTTGGATAAGCGCTTCTAATTTATCAAGAGCTTTGTAAAGCTGAGCTTCCTGTGTGGTTTGGTCCTGCATTTCCTGATAGAGCTTTTGTAGTTTTTCACCGTACGGTGCCGGTAAAGTGGCCAGCCAGTGGCGAAGACAAGTTTCCTCCCGTTCCTCGTCGCTGTGTTGCTTTTCAAAAGCGGGAATATCGCCTGTAAACGCTTCCCCCATATCATGGAACAAGCACATGAGCAGGACTTTTTCCATATCAAGTGAAGGGTATTCATCCTGGCAGAACCAGGCCATCAGACATAAGCGAAAGGTGTGTTCCGCTACACTTTCATGCCGGCCGGAGGACGTGAGAGAATGGCGGGTGTGATTTTTCATGGCTTCGGCCATATGTATAAGGGATAAGTAAGCAGAAATTTCCATGTGAGAAGACTCCTTTTTGGACTTGATAGTGCCAGTGTATCATACAAAAGAAGAAAAGCAAAGGAATGCGGGTAAGATTAAGCGAAAGGAGAGCGTGAAGAAAGCCAATATAATTCTTTAAAAGAATTATAAGAACAGGCGAATCAAGTACAATGAAAACAGCTAGACGGCGGCCGGATACGGACGCTGCCCGTAGAAAGGGGAAACAAAACATGAATTTTGCACAGCGGTTAAAAAAACATCAGGATGAACTGCGCTGGCTTTATATGGAACTGTATAATAACGGCGATCGTTATCAGGAACTGGTTGCTTCTATGGAGAAATTTTCCAAAGAACGCGCGAGTGATCTGAAAAAACTGGATCTGAAACGGGAACAGAACCCGGGTTGGTACCTGGATGGGCGCATGTTGGGTATGACCATGTATAGTGACCTGTTTAACGGCGGCCTGCGCGGTGTGATGGAAAAGCTGGATTACCTGTCGGAACAGGAGCTGACCTATCTGCACCTGATGCCCCTTTTGAAAATGCCTGAAGGGGAAAACGATGGCGGTTATGCAGTGGAAGATTTCCGCCAGGTGGACCCGCGGATTGGGACCAATGAAGAATTGCAGGAACTCACAGCGGAACTGCGTAAGCGGGGCATTAGTCTGTGCCTGGATTTCGTGATGAACCACACGGCCGATACCCATGAATGGGCCCGTCGTGCCCGGGCTGGGGAATGGGAATATATGGACCGGTATATGTGTTTTGACACGTATGACATCCCGGCCGAATTTGAAAAAACCATGCCCGAAGTATTCCCCGGAACAGCACCCGGGAACTTTACCTATATGGAAGACATGCACAAATTTGTGCTCACTACGTTCCATCGGTACCAGTGGGACCTGAACTACCGCAATCCGGTAGTATTTAATGAAATGGTGGGCAATATTCTGTACCTGGCAAACCTGGGTGTGGAAGTTTTCCGCATTGACGCCGTGCCCTATATCTGGAAGCAGCTGGGCACATCTTGCCGCAACCTGCCCCAGGTACACACGATTATGCGCATGATCCGCATGATTACTGAAATTGTGTGCCCTGGCGTCATCTTAAAGGGCGAAGTTGTCATGGCGCCGAAGGAAGTCGCAGCGTACTTTGGTACACCGGAAAAACCGGAATGCCACATTTTGTATAACGTTTCGGCTATGGTGAATCTGTGGGCGGCGCTGGCTTGCCGGGATACTCGGTTGTTGAAGCGTCAGCTTGACGATATTCACAGCATTCCCAGTGGGTATTTTATCAACTACATCCGCTGCCACGATGATATTGGCTGGGGTCTGGATGAAAATGCCGTGCAGGAATTGGGCTTTAATCCGCTGGAAAATAAGATTTTCCTGTACCGGTTCTATCAGGGGCATTATCCCGATAGTTTTGCCTTAGGGGAACTTTATAACTTTGACCGTATGACCTTGGATGCCCGTACCTGTGGTACAACAGCCAGCTTGTGCGGTGTGGAAATTGCCCTGCGCAATCAGGATGAACTGGGCGTGGCGGTCGGCGTGGCCCGCGTGCTGTTGATGCATGCCTGTATGATGACGCTGCGCGGGTTCCCGATGATCTACAGCGGCGATGAAATCGGCCAGCTTAACGATAATGAATACCATAGTGATCCTCTGCGCCGGGAAGATAGCCGTAATTTGCACCGTGGTAAGTTTGATTGGAACAAAGCGGCACTGCGTCATGAACCGGGTACGGTACAGCAGTATATTTTTGAAGGGCTGCGCCAGATGGAAAAAATCCGGGCGGCTGAACCGGCTTTTGACGGTAACAGCTGGGTTTCCACGTGGGATACCTTTAATAAAGCCATTTTGTGCCTGGTGCGCCGGTGCGAAAAGAGCGAACTGGTGTGCTTCTTTAACTTTACAGAGTACCACCAGACGGCGTATACAAATTGCCTGACGGGAGAATACGAAGATCTGTTTACCGGAAACCGCTGCACGGTGGATGAAATTCATTTAGGGCCGTATCAGTACATGTGGCTCCGCCGTGTCAGATAAACCTGGTAGAAAGAATGCGCGGGAAATGCCGCGAGGAGAATATACATGAATCCAAATGAATCGATGAATACTACCTCTACCGTGCGTCCGCCCATGGCGGCAGGTGGAGCCGTACCGCCCGGTAGCCCTCCTCCCTATGGACAACCGTCATTTTACGGCCAGGGGCCTGTAGGGGCTCCGCCGCCATACGGTCCGGGGCCAGGACAATACCCGCCAGCGAATCCATATCCGGGAGCTCCTATGAGCGGGCAACCTGGGTACGGGCAGTCTCCTGTATATGGGAACCCGTTTAATCTGGCAGAAATTGAGCGGAAGCAAAAAAAGCGTGCTCTACGTCAGGCGGTGAACCGCAGTAACTGGGCGGTATTTTTAGGCATTGTAGCCATGAATTTGCTGTTTTTGCTGCTGCTATATCTACTTCCACTCTTGGGATACCGGTATACCGGTTTTGAACAAGGGTTTGGCGGTGTGAGTCCGGTGATGTATTACCTGATTCAGTGCGTAGCTTATATTGTGGGAATTGGGCTGCCGTTTGTGCTGGTGCTAAAACACTGTGGTGTACCTGAACACGACGTGCTTCACTTTGCCCATGTTTCACCGGGTGTGGCGGTGTGCTGTGTACTGTTTGGTCTGGGCGCCTGCATGGCTTCGAACTACCCGGCCAACGTGGTGATCCAGATTTTGGACAGTATGGGGGTTAACAGTTCACTGGATAGCAGTGTGCCGTATACTTCCAATGTGGCAGCTAATATTCTGTATGTGATTGGGGTAGCGGTGATCCCGCCCCTGGTGGAAGAACTGGGATTCCGCGGGGTAATGCTCAGCGCCTTGCGTCGGTATGGCGATGGTTTTGCCGTGCTGGTAACGGCGGTGGCTTTTGGTATTTTCCATGGGAATCCGATTCAGATTCCCTTTGCCTTCTGTGTAGGGTTGGTGTTGGGCTATATTATGGTGCGCACCAATAACCTGCTATTATGTGTGGTGATTCATGCATTGAACAACGGGATTTCGGTGTTCTTTGAGCTTATCTCGCCGTACGTTAGCGATGGTATGTATAACCTGCTGAACGTGACAATCGCTTATGGGCTGATTTTGGTAGGCGGCATTTGTGCCGTGATTTTGCTCACGCGCTATAAAAAGCAGTTTGGCAGCCGTAAAACGGTGGTGATGTCCCCGTGGGGACCGCAGGTACTTCGCCCCCGTCCTCCGGTAGAGCTGAGCCTTGGTGACCGGTGGGGCGCCGTATGGAGTAATCCTGGGTTCCTGTCCCTCGTTGTACTTTCGCTGCTGGAATGTGCGCTTTTCATGTATGGATGAGGGAAAACCTATGGTAGCACCTGAGGAATCTTTCATGCAGGAAGCGTTAAAACTGGCCCGCGAAGCCGCTGCCGAAGGCGAAGTACCAGTAGGAGCTGTGGTGGTGAAAGACGGCGTGATTGTCGGCCGGGGCCGCAACCGCAGGGAAAAAGAAAAAAATGCCCTGTGCCATGCGGAAGTGGAAGCGATTGATCAGGCTTGCCGTACACTGCATGGATGGCGGCTATGGCAGTGTGAATTGTATGTCACACTGGAGCCGTGTCCCATGTGTGCGGGAGCTATTATCAATGCCCGCATTCCGGTTGTGGTATTTGGTGCATATGACCCCAAAGCTGGTTCCTGTGGGTCCGTGGTGAATTTATTTTCACTGCGGTATAATCACAAACCGGATATGATAGGGGGCTTTATGCAGGAGGAATGTGCAGCTGAATTGCAGCAGTTTTTCCGGCATTTGCGGGAAAAAAGAAAAAAAGTCGAAGAAAAAAGCGGGCCGCTTCCT
>CAJKJS010000156.1 GCA_905200265.1 uncultured Oscillospiraceae bacterium | reverse complement strand
ACCCGGGTACAAAACAGCCGGAAACGGCGTGACGGAGGAGCGGAAACGAATTTATGGCCATGGAAAACAATGCCTTCACCGAGGGGATTGCCCCGGGCGGGCTGCGCACCAAAAACGATATACGCATTCTGCTGTGTTACCTGCTCACCAGCGTAGGCGCCCCCATCCGGCGGGACGATATTATTCGCATTATGCAGGAAAACAGCCTGTGCAATTATTTTGAAGTGACCGAAGCGATCGCCGAACTGACGGAAAAGGGTGCGTTTCTCACCGATCCCGATGATCCCCAGGCCCTGACGGCAGGCCCGGATGCCAGGGAAATTGCCGAACAGTTAACCGGCGCCATTCCGCTTTCGGTGCGGGATAAAGCCGTGGCCGCGGCGCTCAATCTGCTGGCCCAGGCCAAACGGGAAAAAGAAAACCGCGTGGTGATTAAAAAAACCGACGCGGGGTATAAAGTCACGTGCCACATTTCCGGCGGGGATGTGGAATTGATGCAGTTTTCGCTGTATGCGCCGGACCTGTATCAGGCGCGACTGATCAAACACCAGTTCCACAGCGACCCGGAATGCGTGTACCGCATTTTGCTGGCAGCTGTCACCGGGAACGCCGATTTGGCGGAAGATTCCATTCGCCGTATGAATTTACACCGGCGCTAACCGTAAAACGAAAGGCCCTTCCACTTACATCAAAGTGGAAGGGCTTTTTTTACGGTTCCTGTTTCTTTTCTTCAAAAATCACGCCGTCAAAGTCTTTTAACGCCCGTTCGGTTTCGCTGCGGCCCCGGGTGGTCCAGGCAAACACCGCAGGACGGAAGAGCCGCCGGCATAGACGGAACCCTATGGTATCGGTATCTGTATGGCAATAAGCGATAAAGTCCGGCCGCCCCAGCCCGTTTACCAGCAAATGGGTCAGGCAAAAGCCTACCACCGGGTTTTGCCCCGCCGGGTCCCGGGCGAAATCCATGGAAAGCTGGCCCCGCACTTTTTCGGGCCAGTGTTTTTTCATCCACTGCACGGTCAGGGGATTAAACGATTCCACACAGCTTGGCCCCGGGTACTCTGTTAATAGCGCCTTTACTTTTTCGCACACCGTCTGGTCGGTATGGGAACGGTAGGTTTTGATTTCGCAAATGAGCGGCGTTTTTCCCAGCACATCCAGCACTTGCCGGAACGTAGGGATAACTTCGGAAGACCCCGCGAGGGGGTACGCCTTTAGTTCTTCATACGAAAGGTCGCACACCCGCCGGTCCACCCCGCACATGCGCAAAAGGCTTTTATCATGGAAAACCACCGGCACCCCGTCCCGGGTGAGCTGTACATCCAGTTCCACCCCCACGCCCTTCCGGGCCGCCCGGCGGAAGGCCGGCAGGCTGTTTTCCGGCACGCCGGGGCCATGCAGGCCACGATGGGCATAGGTTTTGCCCGTGAAATCCGTAAGGTCCCGCCGCTTCCCTGGCTTTATGAGGGCCACCGGCGCCAAAATGGCCGCAGCCCCCAGCACCCACCATCTTTTTTTCATACGGTGTCATCTCCCTTTTTAATCATCCACATCGAAGTTTTCCAACAAATCGCCCTTTTTCACCGGTTTGACGTCCCCGTGGCGCACAAACAACATGGTGACAAACGACGAACCCGAAAACAGTACGGCATAAGGGAACAGGGTTTGATACCCCACATGTTCCAGCAAAAAGCCGGATAATACCGGCGTGAGCACCTGGGCCGCCATGGAAAACGTGTAGTAAAAGCCCGTATACCGGCCGGTATCGCTGCCATGGCTCATTTCTACCACCATGGGGTAGGAGTTGACATTGATGGCAGCCCAGCCGATTCCGATTACCACCAAAAGGACATACATCACCGCATTATACCCGGTGAGGGTAAAGGCTACGGCATATGCTGCCGTCATGCACAAAATGCCAAACTGGATCATGCGTTTGCGCCCAAAACGGCTGGACAGAATCCCGATGGGCAGGTAACTGATTACCGCCGCCACGGTCCCCACCATGAGGCCCCCGGCAAAACCGCCGCCGGTAACGCCCCACATGACTTCCACATACCGGGTGTAAGCGGTGGTCACCGCATTGTACGCGGTAAACCAGAAAAACACCGACAAAAGCAGGAAAATCAGGCTTTTGCGCACGTCTTTCGTCATGTGCACACCGCTGGCTTCTTCCTTTTTCTCCTCTTCTTCCACCGGTACTTCGGCAGCCATGCGGTTTTCCCGTACGGTAAGCAGCAGGATCACCACACACGCCACCATCAGAATGGCCACAGCGGTAAACACCGGCCGGTAATCCGTCAGCTGCCCTTTGGCCGCCTCTTTGACAAGGAACGTCACCATGACCAGGGTAAACACCGAACCGGCAGCCCCCATTAAGTTAATGACGGCGTTGGCTTTACTGCGCAGGGGTTTGGGCGTGACGTCGGGCATGAGCGCCACAGCCGGGGAACGATACAGCCCCATAGAGAGCAGCACCAGCCCCAACGACACAAAAAACAGGACAAAATCCTGCCGCAG
The DNA here is from genome assembly GCA_905200265.1 of uncultured Oscillospiraceae bacterium. Lineage (GTDB taxonomy): Bacteria > Bacillota > Clostridia > Oscillospirales > Acutalibacteraceae > Heritagella. The sequence continues at coordinate 2,133 of CAJKJS010000156.1, read as the reverse complement.
CGCCGCCATGGGGATAATCACGGCGAACACCGCCGACAGCAGCGTGCCCACCACAATAAACGGCATCCGCCGCCCCAGCCGGGTGTGAGTGCGGTCGCTCAGCGCCCCCAACAGCGGCAGCAAAAACAGCGCCAGCACGTTATCAATGGCCATAATGGCCCCGCTGACCGTCTCTTTTAAGTGAAAGCTGTTTTTCAGCATCAGCGGGATAATGCTGTCATACAGCTGCCAGAAGGCACAAATGGACAAAAACGCAAATCCCACACAAAATGTACGCCGGTAAGAAAGTTTCATAGTCGATGACTCCTTTCGTTTGGGGCAAGGGGCCCACCATCTTTTGTCAGTATAGCCCGCGCCTGTAAAATTCGGGTCACGCTTTTCTGGTTTTTTCGCGGCAGCACACTACCGGTTCCGGGCCCGCAGGGTGACAAACGCCATCCCGCCGCCAAATCCCACCCAGGATAGCAGCGTGAGCCATCCCCAGGGAATCACACCTATGGCTTCCCCCCACTGGGTAATTTGTCCGGTAATGAGCACCAGCAGCGTCGTAAAGAGCAGCGTAAAGGCCAGCATAAAAACGGTAAACAGCAGTCCCACGCCCAAAAACACCCCGGCAAAATCAATCCACCCGGCTACGGGGGTTTGTCCGGCGGCTTTTCGCTCCCGGCGGGTCACCCGGCGCAGCTCCGCCTTTTTGGCGGCTGCATGGGCGCAGGCCATGCGGGTCTTTTCGGGGGTATCGTCCATTTCGGTCAGTAATAGGCAAAACCGGCGGCCTTTCTCGCGGAACAGGCAGGCATAGCCATCGGGGAGATCGGGTTCCCCTTTCCGCGGCAGAGCCGTTGTGCATAGATACTGTACCCGCAGTGGCTCTTCCATGGGTTCTTCCCGGCACAGAATGCGGGACACCATGCGCTTTTCCCGCCATAATCCTATGAAGCACACATCCCCGTACGACTGGGCCAGCCGCAGCCCGGACTGGGGCGGATTCACTTTGACAAAGCTCGGGTAACACCCGGTGTACCCTTCCCTATGAAGCTGTTCCTGAATCATCAGGCGGCCCTTTTCCCGCTCCGCTTCCCCACCCCGGGGATAAGCGGGGTGGGATACCTGGCTTTGCCACACCGCGTGCATCACCCGGCGCCACAGGGGCTCATGTTGCCAGTGCCGCAAAACGTCTTTTTCTTTCTTCCACCGGCCACGGTTCATGGGAAACACCAGCTGCTCCAGTTCCGTTGCCAGCGTTTCGCACCCGGATTCCCTCGCCCAGCGGGCCAGCAGCGCCGCTTCCTTTTCCCCTGCTTCTTCGTCTTCCCAAGCGATGATGGCTTTTAGCAGCGGAAAAAGTGCCGTTTCGTCCGGTTGCACCGGGCAACCGGGTATCGCCTGCCGGTCTACAATTGATAGCGCGATTTGATACAAAAAGAGCCAGGGATCTTCGGTTAAGGGAAGGGCGTCGGCCCGGTAGGCCTTGCACTGCACCGCTGCTTTGGTAAACGAAAAACACAGCGGCGGGCAAAGCGTATCGCCTTCCTCCTCCGGCGTTTCCCACTCACCCACAAGCAGGTAGGTATCCCCTTCTTTTTGTAGGGCGGTAAACTGGAAAAACCGGCCCTCGGCCCCGGTGGGCGCCCCCTGCACCCCCAAAAGCGAAAGGGTGCGGGAAAAGGTGGGCTCGTCCTCCAGGGAAAGAACCAAAACGCCGTCTTGTACTATACTCTCCGGCCACTGACGATAGGATAAAAAGGTAAGGAGCGCGTGTTTTTCCGGCGCCGGCCACCCAGCTAGCAGCTGCCCGGCCTGTTTGTCCCGCTCATCGAGACGGGCATCCAGTTCGTTCCCGCACTGCTCCAAAAAATCCGGCAAGGCGCCGTTTTGCACGCTATGAAGCAACGCCTGCCGGGCCGGAAGGGAAAACTTCGGCCATTCGGCCTCAACTTCCTTCCTCACCTCTTCATGAAAACGGCGGCTTTTTCGACTGCCAGCCCGAGGGGGCCGGTCACGGAAACGCACGTGCATCGTCATTTGCATGCTCGCCAGAATAGAGAGTTCTTCCCAAGTGAAAGTCTTCCATTCGTTCATAAATTTTCCTCTTTCAAATTTACTTTTATTCATTATACCATAATTTTACCC
>CAJKJS010000155.1 GCA_905200265.1 uncultured Oscillospiraceae bacterium | reverse complement strand
GGCCGGGCGTCCGGTGGACGGCCGGGCCGTGGGGAACCCTATCAAGGGGTTCCCCGTGTGTGCGCTACCGGTTGTCAGCTGCCAAAATCAAAGAAACAAAATAGAAGGGGGGAAACCCCATACGTGGTTTTCCCCCGCCGCCACCGTCCCCCGGACGCTGTACGGCTCCCTTTTTCACGTTTAGCGAAATGACGCTGGGAGGGAAGCCGAAAAACTGGTGCCGTCATGACTAGGCTTTTTGTGGCAGCGCCGCCGGTTAACCGGTACGGCACATAAAGTTTTCGTCCACCTTTTTCCAAAAGGTGGCGGGGAATAGGGGCAGCGCCCTTTTTCCCGTTTAGCGAAATATCGCTGTGAGCATCGCCGGGCGGCTTAAACCGTCACGCTTGGGCTTCTCAGCGTGCGCCACAGCAAAAAAGGAAGGTCTTTAAAAAACCTTCCTTTTTTCTTATTCCAGATTCAGTTTGTGGGTGAGCAAATGACGGGTGACGAGATAGTAAATCGCGCTGAGAATCAGGGAAATGCCCAAAGCCGTGCCAAGGCCCATGAGGGCCGCTTCAATCCCTGTCATACGTGACAGCCAGTCGATCAGCGGCGTGATCTGGGTGGAAAGGGGCATAATCACGGCAAATGCCAGAATCTGCAAAGCCGCTTCAATGGCCAAATACGCCAGCACGGCGCCGCCTACGCGGTTTTTGCACTGTTGGCCGATGGCCATGGATACGTAAAACATCGAAAGCGATTGGCACAGCGCCATGGGGATGAGAAGCACCATTTCCACCACCAGCAAAATGGCTTGCCAGGCGGGGATGCTCTGTAAAAACCACCAAATGCTGGTGAAAAATCCCTCCCAGTCCATAAAACTTGTGCCTAGGCTTAAAATGAGCAGCGACAAAACCGTGAATACAAAACTCACAAGGCCTGCCACCACGCCGCACACCAGTTTGCAAGTGATGTGCTGTCCGGCGGTGAAGGGCAAGGTAAAGCTCAAATACCCTTCGCTGGTGAGTAAATGGCGGTAAAACCGCACGATGACTACCGCAAAGCTGATAATCAGCATGGCGATAATCCCCAGAACGTACAGGCTCATAAAGCTGCTATACAGAATTTGTACCACCATTTGGCTGCGGTCGAAAAAGCTCATATCCATCAGGCGGCTCAGGAGCGCCAGTACCAGAAGCCCGGCGTACAGCGGCCACAGCGAGCGAAACAGCGCATGGAATTCATGACGATATAATTTTTTCAGCATCGGAACACCTCCCGGAACAGCGCGTCCACACTCTTCTTTTCCCGTTCGCGGATGGCATCGACGGTGTCTTGCAGTACAATGTGTCCGTACTGCAAAAACAGCACGTCAGACAGCACCGGTTCCACGTCAGCGATCAGATGCGTGGAGATCAAAATAGTGGCGTCCTCCCGGTAGCTGCCCACAATGGTGCGCAGAATGGAATCCCGTGCCGCCGGGTCTACCCCGGCAATAGGTTCGTCGAGCAAATAGAGCTGGGCATTGCGGCTCATAGCGAGAATCAGCGCCACTTTTTCCTGGGTGCCTTTCGATAATGTTTTGCACTTGCGGGTTTTGTCGATTTGCAATTGTGCCAGCATGGCGTTGGCCCGCGCCCGGTCAAAATCCTCGAAGAAATCGGCAAAATACGCGCACATCTGTTCCACCGTCATCCACGGCGATAGAAAGTTGCGGTCCGGCAAATACGAAACGATTTTTTTTGTTTCCACGCCAATCGGATGTCCTCCGATGGTCAGGGTGCCTGCCGTGGGGGTTAAAAGCCCGTTCATTAGCTTTAATAGTGTGGTTTTCCCGCTGCCGTTGGGGCCCAGTAACCCCACAATCCGCCCTTTAGGCAGGGTGAAAGTCACGTTCTGCAGGGCCGGCAGTGCAGCGAAATTTTTACAGAGCCCGCGGCTCTCGATCAAGATTTCGTTCATACATTCAGCCTCTTTTCTACTCCTTGTTCCAAACGGGCCGCCACAAGGCCCGGAATATCGCTGGGCGAAATGCCCAATGCCGTCAGCGCCGCGATCATATCGTCCACATACCGCGCGGCGCTTTGCTGCCGCGCTTTACGCACGGCCACTTCCTCCTCACTGACATACCGGCCATCCCCGCGCCGGGTAAACACCAGTCCCCGGGCTTCCACATCGGCTAGCGCCCGCTGCATAGTGTTGGGGTTCACCCCCGCTTCCAGCGCCAGTTCCCGCACGGCAGGCAGTTTTTCCCCCGGGGCATATTGCCCGGCGAGAATCCGCGCCGTGAGAATATCCTCGATCTGCTGAAAAATGGGGCGGTCAGCGTCAAAGCTCCATGCCATCCGGTCGCCTCCTTTCTCACTGTATTATTGTACTAACTGACTAATACAATAATACAACGGACTTTCTGTGTTGTCAACCCCAAAAACGAAAAAAAGCCCCCGGTTTTCCACCGTAGGGGCCAAGAAAAGGGAAAACCCCCAGTCCGTAAGGAACCAGCAAAGTTCCGGGACTGGGGGAGGGGAAAAGCTTGTTATCGGGAAGCTAACAGAAGAGGCGGCAGTTCCCCGGGGGTACGCAGGGTGCATACCGGGTGGTAGGGCTGGGTATCAGCTTCTGCTTGAAAGCCCCACCCATACAGCACCGCGGCGAAATCCATTTGCATGGCAAGAGCGCCCTGTCCGTCGTAGGCGCTGTCACCGACGAGGAGGCTCTCTTTAACCGGCACATGGGTAAGTGTTCCGGCCTTTTGCAGCAAATCGCGCTTTGTTTCCACTCCGGTATAGGCGCACACTGCATCGAACAGGGAATCAATGTCGTTTTCTTTTAACATGGCGTGGATAAACCGTTCGTGTTTTAACGTAGCTACTGCCAGTAATAAGCCGTTTTCCCGCAGGGTGAGCAGGGTGCTGCGCATGCCTTTATACAGCGGCGCAGGCTGGGCCATGCCTTCGGTAGCGTACAGTGCCCTGTACCGCAGCACCCGGGAGGGAATCTCACTTTCGGGCAGATCGGGCCACAGGATGGCAAAGCCCTTTTCCAGCGGGCCACCGATGACGCCCACAAAATCCTCCCGCCGGGTATGGGGGGGAAGTCCCAGTTCCCCGGCGGCAGTATTATAGCAGTGCATGATCCCCGGGGACGTATCCGACAGGGTGCCGTCATAATCAAAAATAATCAGTTTTTTTGCATTCATTTTGCCTGCGCCCCGCTTTCAGCCGCACGGGCTTTGTCTTCGACAATATAATCATTCAGCCGCTTTTCGGTGGCAGCCAGCACGCCTTCCAATACGCGAATTTTATCCCGTTCGGCGCGGGCGATGCCCTGTAGTTCGATCGTTAAACCCGTGTGGGGCAGTTCGATGGTGTCGATTAGGTTTTCGGCAGTTTTCATCAGGATATCCTCCTTACTGACCACGGTGATCACCTTTTGTTCGTCCCCAATTTGCAGCGGGATGGGCCGCACATAGGGGAAAATGTCCTGGTTTTCACCGTCAAAATAGGCATGCTGTTCCGTTTCCTGCAAAAAGATGGCACAGCGCACTGGATACCGCCGCAAAAATTCGGCGGTTTGTTTGGGGGTGCGGGTTTCATTCAGATCACTGAAAATGACGACATCCCCCAACTGGGTCGAATCCCCCGGGAGGGTCGAGTCACCCACAAGATTTTCCTCCCGGGCGATGGTGGTATTGGCACCTTGCAGGCGGCACACATGGGATAACACCCCTTCGTCGCCGTCAGTGACGGCATGGGAAATGCCCGCTGCCTTTAAAAACCGGGCAGCGGCAGCATATTGGGGCAAATACCGCCAGTTTTTCAGAATGCGGTTATCAAAGCACAGGGTGTTTTCCGCCACATTTGACAGCGTGCGCACCGAGGTCGAATAGGCTGCCGCCGCCAGCGAGAATGTTCCCTTTACACAGTAAGGGAGTAGTTCCGACGGCATGGCAAAGGGCAGCACTCGTACGGGGGTGCGAAACGCTGCGTGGTACGTGCCTGCAATATCGTCGGGGTGGGGTTTGATGATCAGCGGGCCTTTGGGCAGCAAGAGATCGGCAAACAAGGTGTAAAACCGGTGCTGGTCTGGCAGTGGCATCAGCCCCAAGTTTGTCAGGTGCTGCGTGAGCAGCAGCACGCTGTGAGGGGGCAGGGAAAAGGTTTCCTCCACCCCAAAAAACGCGAGCACTTTTTGCAGTGTGTCGGGGGGCAGGGCCTTTAGCAGTTTGGTAACGGAGAAATCCGTCAGCCGCGGGTCGTTATACCCGGGCTGCTGGTGGTCCCGGTCGCCTAATAGTTCAATGGCGCAGTCATTATCGCCAAAGCACCCCAGCCGGGTGAACAGTTTGGCCTGGGTTTTGTTGCGCTGCATGTTCGAAAGGGCAAACGCCCGGTCCGACAGCACACCGCAGCCCTCTTCCATGCAGTGGTAGGGGTAACGGTGGCGGCGCACATACCACCCAAACGGGAAGTGGTCGGGGCACAGGGTCAGGTCTTGCCCGGCAAGGGATACGTTGTCTTTCTTCAGTAACTCACCCAGCTCCTGGCAACACTTTTTGTAAATGAACCCGGTGGGCATTTTTTTGCGTTCTAAATATTTGGCGGTAGCCATCACGCGGCTTTCGGGCAATAGGACAATGCGGGAAAAAATCCCGCTTTCTTGGTACCGGTTTAGAAACGCCACCGAATTGCGGT
>CAJKJS010000154.1 GCA_905200265.1 uncultured Oscillospiraceae bacterium | reverse complement strand
CTATCCCAAGTTTCTACATATTCTCCTTTATAAAATAGGGGCATATCTGGTTCTTATCAAACTCACCAAAACAAAAAGAGAGCACAGAAAATTCCGCATAATCACTGGAATTTTCCATGCTCTCGATTGGTGGAGGCGAGGGGAGTCGAACCCCTGTCCGAAAACCACTTACCGATGCTTTCTACGAGTGTATTCTGTGCTTTAGGATTCCCCCCACGCAGCGCTCACAGACAAGCTATGCGTTTCGGTATCCCGAAAATCCGTGACCAAAGGCAGGGCGTCCTTTGGTTCACGTTCACCGCTCATCGACGCCTGATTCCGGGCCGCGGTGCTCCCGGGTCAGACGGCCGCCTTAATTAGGCAGCAACAGCAACAGTTTTGTTGTCGTTTAATTTTAAGGTTGCGGCTTTTATAGCGGCTCCGCACCGCTACTCGCTTACATCGGCTCACGATCCCCGTCGAAACCATTGCGCCCCCATGAGAAGAACGAAATCTTACCGATTCCGTTCTTTTAAAGCACGTTGAATATCGCGAGCGGCCGCTTTCGCAGCCAGATCGGCCCGTTTGTCGTAATTCTTTTTGCCCTTGCAAAGACCCACCTGTACTTTCACACGTGACCCTTTAAAATACAGCGACAACGGGATGAGCGAATACCCGTCCTGTTTGACAAGGCCAAACAGGCGCATAATCTCGCGCTTATGCAGAAGAAGACGGCGCACCCGCATGGGGTCCCGGTTGAAGATATTTCCCTGTTCATATGGGCTGATATGAACCCCATTGACCCACATTTCGCCTTTATCGACGGAACACCAGGAATCTTTCAGGTTCACTCTTCCCTGCCGCAGGGATTTCACTTCGGTACCGGTCAGTTCAATACCGGCTTCCAGACTTTCTTCCACAAAGTAATCGTGAAAGGCTTTTTTGTTTTGCGCAATCGTGCGCAGCGCTTTTTTGTCCACAAAAAGCCCTCCTTTACCTTTGTTATCATACCATGGTCATCCGGAGTTTGTCAACGCGAAGCCTGTCGGGTGCGTTACAGTTCCCGGCGTCCTTCCATGGCGCGGCTGAGGGTAACCTCATCCGCATATTCCAAATCGCCCCCTACCGGAATCCCATAAGCTAGCCGGGTGACCAGTACACCGATGGGTTTGAGCAAGCGGGACAGATACATGGCCGTTGCTTCCCCTTCTACGGTGGGGTTCGTAGCCATAATAACTTCCTTTACCGTCCCGTCATTCATCCGGGCCAGCAACTCTTTAATACACAGCTGTTCGGGTCCCACACCGGAAAGCGGCGAAATGGCTCCGTGCAGCACGTGATACAGCCCGTTATATTCATTGGTGCGTTCCAGCGCGAACACGTCTTTCGGGTCTTCCACCACACAGATCACCGAACGGTCGCGGCTTTCACTGCGGCACACCGGACATAATTCCTGGTCGGTGAGATTGCAGCACACGCGACAGTAGTGAATCTGGCTGTGAGCATCCAGAATGGCATCCGAAAATACTTTGGCCTGTTCATCGGTCATACTAAGCACATGGTACGCCAACCGCTGAGCGGATTTGTGCCCAATGCCAGGCAGCCGCTGGAACTGTTCCACCAGTTTTTCCAGGGGGGGAACATGATACGACGCCATCGCTTAAAACATCCCGGGAATATTCAGCCCGCCGGAAATCGCATTCATGCGTTCTTCCTTTTCGGTAGCCGCCGCCCGCAGCGCTTCGTTGGTAGCCGCAATAATTAGATCCGACAGCATTTCCACGTCGTCGGGATCAACGACTTCGGGCTTGAGTTCAATGGCTTTTACTTCCATTTTACCGGTCACGGTCACTTTCACCGCTTCGCCGCCGGACGTAGCCGAAAATTCCTTTTCTTCCAGTTCACGGTTGGCATTCTCCATTTCTTCCTGCATCTTCTGTGCCTGACGGGCCAGCTGCTGCATGTTGCCTATACCGCCGCCACCGTATCCTTTAGGAAGTCTTGCTTTCATATTTCTTCATCCTTTCCAGTTTCGCTTGTTTTATGGACCACTTCAATGCCCGCCTGCTGGGCTTTTTGTTCCAGTACTTTGAGCGGGTCGAGAGCATCCTCCTGTTTCTCGTCCTTATAGGGTCCTAATTTATATACACGGCCCGTCACCTGACGGATCGCGTCGCGCATTTTGTTGCGGTAATCCGGCCGCCGCAGCAGTTCAAACGCCAAGTCATTTTTCGCCGCAATCAGCATAAAATCGCCGCTGACGTACGCCCCCGACCCATGGAAAGCCGCCGCTACCGTACGGGATTCCCCTGAGATCAGCTGTAATACTTCTGGCCATTCGGCAAACCGTACCGGTTTTTCCGGCGGTCGTTTTGGCTGTTGCGGCTTTTCCACCGGCAAAGCTACGACTTCGGTGGGGCACGGTGGTTCCTTTTTGGGGGCTGGTTCTTCCTGCCGCACAGGAATTTCCTCCGGCCATAGCGGCTCCGTTTTTTCCGGCTTGGAAGGGAGCTGCTCTGGGGTTACTTCTGCTTTGACCGGTACGCCCTGGGACACTTTTCTTTCCAACGCATCCAACCGGCGCAAAATAGCCGCCTGGCTATGGTCAAGTTCGGGAGAGCACAGCCGAATGAGGGTCATTTCCAATTCCACCCGGCGATTACTCACCCGGTTCATGCGCTCTAAGGCGGCTTGCAGCGCATCGATCCCATGCAAAATCACGGTAATCGGCAGGCGCAGGGCCTGCTGCTCCATGCGGTCAATTTCGCTTTGTGTATATGTTAGCAGGGAACCGGCTTTTTTCATGGTTTTCAAAAGCATCAGTCCACGGAAATATTCAATCAGTTCTTCACACAGGCGCACCATGTCTTTGGAACCACGGTACAATACATCCACCTGTTCCAATACCGGCGGCACATCTCCCGAAAAGATATGCTCCGCAATCGCAAACAGGTGGTCCCGTCCGGCAATCCCGGCGGTTTGTTCCACCAGTTCCCGGTCTACATGTCGGCTGCGTCCAAAACACTGATCCAGCAGCGACAGCGCATCCCGCATCCCCCCATCGGCCAGCCGGGCAATGAGCAGGGCTGCCTCTTCTTCCAGTTCGGCGTTTTCCTGCTTCGCCACATACTGTAACCGGGCCGCAATATCTTCCACGGCAATACGGTGGAAATCAAACCGCTGGCAGCGGGACAAAATCGTGGCCGGCAGCTTGTGAACTTCGGTGGTAGCCAAAATAAAAATCACGTGGGCCGGCGGTTCTTCCAGGGTTTTTAGCAGTGCATTAAACGCCCCGGGGGACAACATGTGCACTTCGTCGATAATGTACACGCGGTACCGGGCCTGAGCCGGGGTAAAGTTAGCCTCTTCTCGCAAGGAACGGATATTGTCGACCCCGTTATTACTGGCGGCATCGATTTCCACCACATCGAGAATGGAGCCTTCCTCCAGTCCGCGGCAGATTTCACAAGCCCCACATGGGTCACCATCGTGCAAATCCAGACAGTTAACGGCTTTCGATAAGATTTTCGCACAAGTCGTTTTCCCCGTACCCCGGGAACCCGTAAACAGATACGCGTGGGCAATATGCCCGGAGCGCAGCTCATTTTTCAGAGTTTCGGTCACCTGCGGTTGCCCGACCACATCGGCAAACACCTTAGGCCGCCATTTACGGTACAATACCTGGTACATATCCCCACCCCTTTTCATCCTGTTTTTGATAGATAAAAGAAAAACAAGACAGGCGCCGCCCGGGCGCTTCGTGCAGCGGGATATACGGACGGACGGGCTGCCTGCATCGCACGGGACACATCGCTTAATGCTGCTCGGTTCCCCGCCTGACATGGTTCACGGGGCCCCGCCGTGCAGACCCATCCGCCCGCATATCCTACGGCACGCATTACTGTCTTGCTTCATGCGGCTATTGTGCGCCGCGCTATTTATTATATACGATTTTGAGAAAGACTGCAACTGTTTTTGGAAAAAAGACAAAAAACGGGCGTGCCCCATTGGAGCTGCCCATTTTTGCCATCTAAAATGCTATTACAGAATGATTTCGCCGTCTACCGTACCGGGCAGCGCCGCTGCGTTGCTTTCGTCGGTATCTACGTGCATAGCCAGTGCATAGTTGGGGCTTACACGGCATACCACGTCGCCGAAGATCAGCGAACGGCCGTTGTAATCAACTTTCACCGATACAATCTGCTTATCTTCCACACCAGCCTGCTTGGCTTCGTCGGGGTTAAAGTGAATGTGGCGCTTCGCAGCGATCACGCCTTTGGCAATTTCCACTTCACCGCAAGGGCCAACCAGTTTGCATCCGGGCGTACCTTCCAGATCACCGGATTCACGAATGGGACAGGGCGCAATCCCCAGTTTTCTGGCGTCGGTCAGCGAAATTTCTACCTGGGTTTCTTTGCGGCACGGACCCAGAATGGACATTTTCATTTCGCCCTTGGGACCTACCACCGTTACTTTTTCAGCACAGGCAAACTGCCCGGGCTGAGACAGGTCTTTTTTATTCGTCAGCGTAGCGCCAGTCCCGAACAGCGTTTCCAGATCTGCCGGGGAGACATGTACATGATGAGCGGATGTTTCTACCATTACTTTCATTGCTGATGCAACTCCTATTATAAAATGAATTTTTGATTGGGTTCCTGCCTTATTGTACACCTGCCCACTGTAAATTTCAACCTTCCACAAAAGGTTTTC
>CAJKJS010000153.1 GCA_905200265.1 uncultured Oscillospiraceae bacterium | reverse complement strand
ACATCTATTCAATTGTCAAGACTGCTATCAAATCTGTCATGACACCTTAAATTCTGTAGGAGTCAACGACAGAAATCTGTTACAATCCGAAAAATAAGACAAAAAAATGGCGCCGGCCCTTATAAAGGGCGGCGCCATTTGGAAGGTGCTGTGCAGCGCGGTACCAGCTATTGCCGGTACTTCTCCGTCACAGTCCCCTCAGGCTAACAAACTTAGTGAGTGAACAGGAACGTGCAAACAAACAGCAGGGTGATAATCCAGGTTGCCGGACGAATTTCTTTCACTTCACCGCTGAACAGCTTGATGAACACATAGCTGATCATACCGAAGCCGATACCAAAGCTAATGTTGTAGGTGAACACCATCATGGAAATGGTAAGGAAAGCAGGTACAGCGACATCGATCTTCAGCCAGTCGATATTCTTCACGCAGTTCATCATCAGCACACCGACATAGATCAGAGCGGCGGCGGTAGCATAGGTGGGAATCAGCGAAGCTACCGGGCTGAGGAACATGGCAATGAAGAAGAACAGAGCGGTGAACATGGAGGACAGACCCGTACGGCCGCCTTCTGCTACACCCGCAGAGCTTTCTACGAACGTGGTTACGGTAGAGGTACCGCAGATAGCGCCTACCGTCGTGGCGGCAGCATCAGCAAACATGGCTTTTTCCATATTCGGCACTTTGCCTTCTTTGGTCAGCATGTTGCCTCTGGCGCAAGCACCATACAGCGTGCCCATGGTGTCGAATATGTCCACCATGCAGAAAGCCAGCGACGTGGTGATGAATACCAGAACCAGGCTAGCAGTATCGTGAGTAGCCAGATAACCGCTGAAATCAAAACCTTCGGTGAATACCTTGCCAATGCTCAGGTTGCCAAAATCAGCAAAGGCAGCCAGAGGATTAGACTGGAGGCTGATGCTATCAAAGAACCCGGGGATCGTCAGGCCCAGCAGGTAGTAAACAATGGCACCACCCAGAATGCCCCACAGAACAGCGCCGCGCACGCCTTTGTAAGAAAGAACGGCAATAGCGATCAGGGAGAAAATGGTGATGAGCAGGGGCATCAGCGTAGCCCAGCTGACATTTTCGCTCAGCAGGTTCATGGAGGTCAGAGCAACAGCCGTGGAAGAATCGGCTACAACCAGGCCGCAGTTCTGCATGCCGATGAACGCAATGAACAGGCCGATACCGGCGGGAATGGCAATGCGGACAGCGTCGGGGATGGCATTGAAGATTTTGGTACGCAGGCCCGTGGCGGTCAGCAGCAGGAAGACGATACCGTCAGCCAGTACGAACACCAGAGCATTGGCATACGTAAATCCAAAGCCCAAACATACAGTGTACACAAAGTAAGCGTTCAGGCCCATACCGGAAGCCTGGGCCAGCGGCAGGTTGGCCAGCAGGCCGATCAGAACCGTGCCGAAAATGGCCGAGATAGCCGTAGCAATATACACGGCGCCATAGGAAACACCCAGTACGTCGGTACCGTCACCCAGCGGGTCGGCAAACATACCAGCGTTGACCATGAGGATGTACGCCATGGCCATGAAGGTGGTGAGACCGGCAAAGAATTCCGTTTTTACGGTTGTGCCGTGCTCTTTGAGCTTGAAAAATTTTTCCATCTCAAATTAGCTCCTCTTCTTTTTGAATTTATATGGAAGGAGAATCTTCTCCCTCATATCTCATAAAAACGACAAAAAACGCCGCGAACCTTTTCATACGCGGCGTTTGACAGACGAAGTTTACCCACCCGCAAGCGTAATACCGTCTGCGGTGGAAGGAAACTCGTAGTGCGAACAGGAAAAAACCGGGTGCCGCGTAGAAACTTCCGTCCCCTACTTCCGGCGGAATTATACAAGCTATAAAACTTTTTAAAGAAGGGTGAAGAAAACAAAAAGCAGGCCGGGGGCCCGCGTTCAAAGTTTATTCACAATAAATACTATACCATGAGAATCAAAATTAGGCAACGGAAAAGCCCCAAAAATGATTGCCAAAGAAAAAGTGAGTTTAAAAGGTGACTTTATGAATTTTTCCCATAACAGGCCAAACAGGAAAGAAACAGGCCCCTTTGTACGCCAGAATGCATGACAAAAAGGCCATTGTGTGATACCCTTTTTACAGGAAAACCGTTTTTAAAAACAGGAAGGAGACAATAAATATGGTGGAAGTCGTTCATATCAGCCAGGTGGAAGATAACGTTTATGCGCTCAACGAAGCCGGCAAAACGGTAATGTACCTGATCGTAGGGAAGAAAGCTGGGTTACTGCTGGATACCGGGTTCGGATTGTGTCCGTTAGAGCCTATGGTGCGAAAAATTCTGGGCGATAAACCTTTCTTTGTCGTCAATACCCATTCCCATGTAGACCATAACAGTGGCAACAATCAATTCGAACAAGTCTATGTAGGGTGGATGGATGAGCCACAGGCGCACCACATTCTATCAAAAGAGGATATCCGCAGGAATTGCGAATTTTTCCTGCAGCCGGTGATTGCCCGGGGGTATGATCCGTCCGAATGGAAACCCGGTCCGGCGTCTCACATTGTCCCTGTACGGCAAGGCGATGAATTCGACCTGGGAGGAATCCGTTTGCAGGTACTGGAAACACCGGGGCACACGGTGGGTTCGATTTGCCTGTGGGAAAAGAAAAAGGGGTGGCTATTTACCGGGGATTTGATGCTAACATGGGAAGTGTGGGGGCATCTGCCGACTTCTAGTTGTTTGCGCTTTTATGCTGAAAGCCTTGATAAACTTTCCAAATTACCTGGGGTCAAATGGGTATTCCCGGCCCATGCTGCCACCGTTTGTTCGGATGACCCGGATGACATTCGTCTGCCTCAGACGGTGATCACAACCTATGCAAAAGGGACGTGGGATATCGTAAACGGCAAAGAAAAAGGGCAGGAATACTCCTGCCCGATAGAAAGCATTAGCCAATGTATGCGTTGTGCCCGGTTTGAAACGGGCGGTATGGTGTTTGACCCGGAACGAATCGGATAAATTAGCGTTCGTCCATGGAAATGTAATCCTGGTGTTCCGAGATACTGCGATAAGCCGGGCGGATGATTTTGCCGCGGCCAAACAGTTCTTCCATGCGGTGGGCGCTCCAGCCCACCACACGGGCCAGGGCAAAAATGGGGGTGTACAGTTCCACCGGAATGCCCAGCATGCTGTAAACGAAGCCGCTGTAAAAGTCTACGTTGGCCGAAACCCCTTTGTAGATATGGCGTTCTTCGGCGATCACTTTCGGGGCCAGTTTTTCCACATTTTGCAGCAAACGGAAATCGGCATCCAGCCCTTTTTCGGCGGACAGACGGCCGGTGAATTTCTTCAGAATCTGGGCACGGGGGTCAGAAATCGAGTACACGGCGTGGCCCATGCCGTAAATCAGGCCCTGTTTATCGAAGGCCTGCTTGTGCAGCAAACGGCGCAGATAATCGCAAATTTCGTCTTCATCGTCAAAATCGTGCACATGTTCTTTCATATCCTGGAACATGCGCACCACTTTAATGTTGGCACCGCCGTGTTTGGGTCCTTTCAAGGAACCCAGTGCCGCGGCAAAAACGGAATACGTATCGCTGCCCGACGATGTAACGACACGGGTGGTAAAGGTGGAGTTGTTACCGCCGCCGTGTTCCATGTGTAACAGCATGCACAAATCCAAAACCGAAGCTTCCAGTTCGCTATACTGTTTGTCACTGCGCAGCATACGCAGTAGGTTATCCGCTTCGGACAGCTCGTCGCGGGGATTGTGGATATAGAAACTACGCCCGCGCAGGTAATGGTTATAACTGTGATACCCATAAACAGCCAGCTGGGGCATAACACTGATAAGCCGCAGGCATTGCCGCAGCACATTTTCGGAAGACAGATCGTCGGCCCGATCGTCATAGGATGCAAGCATCAGCACGCTTTTCGACAGGGAGTTCATAATGTCGTGACTGGGAGCTTTCATTACCACATCGCGCACAAAATTGCGCGGCAAGGTGCGCAGATCAGCCAACAGCGCACAGAATTCATCCAGTTCATCCCGGCTGGGTAAGGTGCCGAACAACAAAAGATAAGCAGCTTCTTCAAAGCAGCGGCGATTTTCCCGCACACCACCGGCCACCAGATCTTTCACGTCCACGCCCCGGTACAAGAGTTCGCCGTCGCAGGGAATCCGCTCCCCGTTGACTTCCTTAAAGGCAGTTACCGTGGAAATATTGGTCAGACCTGCCAGAACCCCTTTACCATTAAGATCACGCAGTCCCTTTTTTACGTCGTACTTCGTATACAGTTCGTTATCGATCTGGGAACACTCTTCGCTAAGAGCCGCGTAGTGACGCAGCATGTCGTCGGTTTCCAGAAACGTGGTGTTTTGATTCATGGCAGTTCCTCCTCTTCGTGGGCGCGGGGCCGAATACCTCCGCCTGTTGTTGTGATAGTAAAGTTTTATAATTTATACTATACCACAAAATATGGCCGGAAAAAAAGAGAATTTATGAACGACATGCAAGAAATCTGTAAATTGGATGACAGCAAGCGGATAAAAACAGAGAAAAAAGAAGGTTATTTTCCCTATATTGGAGCGGAAAAATGATGTAGTTCTCAATAAAAAAGGAAGGGAAGGAACCATATGGCTATTTTTTTGCGCCAAAGGTCGATTTTTTCCTGAAAATTTACGCGGAATTATCAAAAAAAACTATGGCATTTGTGCATGTGATTT
>CAJKJS010000152.1 GCA_905200265.1 uncultured Oscillospiraceae bacterium | reverse complement strand
CGCTCTGATCGACCGTATGCGCAATGGTGGCGAAATGGAATCGTTTGCCGATTTGCTGCTGATCGCCAAATATCTGGAACGAATTGGCGACCATGCCACCAACGTGGCGGAATGGGTGGAATATGAAGTAACGGGTGACCACCCCAAAACGCACGAAGAATGATCCTTTTAACAGAAAAGAGCCTCATGGCAAAGACCATGAGGCTCTTTTTTCATTCACATTATTCCATGTATCCGCCTTTCATGGGGGACACAGCGTGCTGGGAGAAGATTTTTAAAATACCGCTTTGATATTTGCTGTGGAAGGGGGGAAGCTTTTCCCGACGTTGGGAGAGGGCTTCCTGAATTTCCTCTTCCGTTTTGGGTTCTCCGTGCAGCCCGCACAAGCGCAGTACCCGATTGTGCAGATCGATTTCGATCAAATCGCCCTCTTCAACCAGGGCAATGGGTCCTCCTTCGGCGGCTTCCGGCGATACATGACCGATGGCAGGGCCTTTCGATGCTCCGGAAAAACGTCCATCCGTAATCAGAGCAATAGAGGCGCCCAGCAGCGGGTCAGAAGCAATAGCTTCGGTGGTATAAAACATTTCCGGCATGCCGCTGCCCTTGGGGCCTTCGTACCGGATAATAACTGCGTCGCCGGGCTTCACATCGTGGTGCAAAACGGCGGCAATGGCTTCTTCTTCACTGTTATAAGGCCGGGCACGCAAAACGGCTTTGTGCATCTCTTTGGGCACTACGGTGTGTTTCACAACAGCCCCCAAAGGCGCCAAATTGCCCTTTAAAATGGCGATGGACCCATTGGTATCAAAAGCCTCATCATACGGGCGGATCACATCCCGACGTTGCAGGCCGGTTTTTTTGAGGAAGGAATCACAGCGCTCATAAAAGCCGTTTTCTTTTAATTCCTGCAAGTTTTCGCCCAGGGTTTTGCCGGTGACCGTGCGCACATCCAGGTGCAGGCAATCGCGGATTTCCTCCATAATGGCGGGAACCCCGCCGGCATAGTAGAAGTATTCAGCAGGCCATTCACCGGCTGGCCGGATATTCAGCAAGTAGTGGGCGTTACGGTGCAGCCGGTCAAAGGTGGTTTCGTCGATGGATAGGCCAAATTCGTGGGCAATGGCAGGCAGATGCAAAAGGGAATTAGTAGAACCCGAAATGGCAGCATGCACCAGAATGGCATTTTCAAAGGATTCCTCTGTGACAAAATCCCGGGGACGCAGGCCCATTTTAGCCAGTTCTACGGCCCGTTGTCCGGCTGACACAGCGGCTTGTTGCAAATCGGGGTGCATAGCGGGCATCAGCGCCGTGCCTGGCAGCATAAGTCCCAGGGCTTCGGCCATAATCTGCATGGTAGAAGCGGTTCCCATAAACGAACAGGCGCCGCAGGAGGGACAAGCATTGTGCTTATAGTACGTCAGTTCCTTTTCGGTAATTTCGCCCCGCTGGTACATGGCACTGTATTTCCCCAGCTGCTCCAAGGTGAGGAGATTAGGGCCTGCCTGCATCACGCCGCCGGTTACCATTACCGACGGAATGTTAATGCGGCCGATGGCCATGAGCAGAGCCGGCACGGATTTATCACAGCTGGCGATAAATACCCCCGCGTCAAAGGGGGTGGCATTGGCGTGAATTTCGCACAGAGAACAGATCACATCCCGGGACGCCAGGGAATAGTTGATACCGTCGTGGCCCTGGGCCATGCCGTCACAAATATCGGTGGCAAAATACCGGGCGCCCTTGCCGCCTGCCTGGGCGACACTTTCGGCGGCGCCGTTCGCAAGAGAAAGCAGGTGGGCGCTGCCGGGGTGGCTGTCCCCAAATGTGCTTTCAATCAAAATTTGTGGTTTTCCTAAATCTTCCGCTTTCCATCCCATACCCATACGCAGTGGGTCCATTTCAGGGGCAATTTTACGAATTTCCTGGCTGATCATAACAGGTCTCCCTTTCTGTGGATCAAGATGATTTCATCATACTACGATGGGAAAGTAAAAGCAACCTTGCACGAGGACGAAAAACCGTGTATCATGAAAGAAAACGGCGGATTTTTGCCTGCTATGGGAAGGAGTTTGTTTGTATGAGTGAAATGTTGTATCAGGGCCATGGTAGTTTTCGATTGACCACCAATGAAGGCAAAACGATTTATGTCGACCCCTATGTAGGGGAGGGGTACGATGTACCGGCCGATTTGATTTTGGTGACCCATGAACATCACGACCATAACGAAGTAACGCGCATTGCCCACCGAGCGCCCGGCTGCCGTGTACTGCGGGCGGCAGATATGCTGCAAAACGGCGTGTATCGTACAGAAGAAGCGGCAGGGGTGACGGTACAGGCCGTACAGGCGTATAACCGCAATCATGCAAAAGAAGAATGTGTAGGTTTTGTCTTGTCGTTTGACGGGCTGACGTTTTACGCCTCCGGCGACACCAGCCGTACCGAAGAAATGGAAGAACTAGCCAAAAATCATTTGGATTACGCCGTATATCCTTGCGATGGGGTATACAATATGGACGTAAACGAAGCGTCACAGTGTGCCCGTTTGGTGGGAGCGCGCCACAGTATTCCGGTTCATATGAAACCCGGCGCGCTGTATGACGAAGAAACCGCCCAGCAGTTTGACGGTCCCGGCCGGCTGCTGGTAAAACCGGGGGAGACTATCACCCTGTAAAAAACATCCCGCTGCCTTATGAAAAGGCAGCGGGACTTTTTTTATTCTTCGGCCAGTTCTTGTAGCAAACGGATTTCTTCGGCGTACCCGTGTAGTTCGTTGGGGGTTTCCAGTACCATAGGAAGTCCCCGTAGGGCAGGATGGCGCACAATGCGGGCAAAAGCATCCTGCCCGATATATCCCTGCCCGATCTTCTGGTGCCGGTCTTTATGGTTTCCTAAGGGGTTCATACTGTCGTTTAGATGCAGGGCCCGAAGTTTTGACAGGCCAATGACCTTATCAAACTGGGTAAGCACCCCGTCCAGGTCGTTGACAATATCGTAGCCTGCGTCGAATACATGGCAAGTGTCCAGGCATACCCCCATGTGATCGGACAGCGTGACCCGATCAAGGATTTCCCGCAGTTCTTCGAAACAGCCGCCCACTTCACTGCCTTTTCCGGCCATAGTTTCCAGCAGTACAGTAGTGGTCTGGCCGGGTTGTAAAAGAGCGTTGAGCTGGTCGCTGATTAGACGGATGCCTGTTTCGGTTCCCTGGCCCACATGACTGCCGGGGTGGAAGTTATACAGCTGATGGGGTGTCATTTCCATGCGCTTTAAATCGTCTTCCATCGCCATCATGGCAAATTCCCGGGTTTTCTCTTGGGCAGAACAGGGATTCAGGGTATAGGGGGCGTGGGCCACCACGGTTGTAATGTCGTGAGCCGTGCAGTATGCCAAAAAAGCGGCTATATCGTCGGGGTCCAGCTCTTTGGCCCGGCTCCCTCTGGGGTTACGGGTAAAGAATTGGAACGTATTGCCGCCCAGTTCGGTGATCTGTTTTCCCATGGCTAAAAAGCCTTTGGAAGAAGACAGATGACAGCCAATGCGAATCATGGTTTTGGGTTCCTCCTTTTTAACAGCCAAAATCGCGCAGCCGCATGAGTAACGAAGCCATCAGCGCCGTGCGCAGCGGATATTCATCCACATACAATTGCTCGTGACGGGCATGCAGTCCCTCGCCAGTGGCACCCAGTCCATCCAGGGTGGGAATACCGGCGGCACTGGTCAAATTCCCGTCGCTACAGCCCCCGGCGCTACAGGTTTGCAATGGGTAATCCAGCGCCAGGGCGGCTTGCCGGGCCACATCGAGCAGAGAGCGGTTTTTACTGGTATCTTCCATGGGCGGCATGGAACGCCCGCCGGTGACCGTGAGGGTAATGCCCGGGTGTATGGGAGCAAGGGATTGAAAAGCCTGCTCGATACGAACCGCTTCTTTTTCCGTTAAAAAGCGCACATCTACGTCCATATCGGCTTCATCGGCGATGATATTGGCCCTGGTGCCGCCCCGGGCTACGCCTACATTCACGCTGGTGCCGTTTGGCAGATCCGCTAAAGCGTGCAGGCGTAGGATTTGGTGGGCCATTTCTTCTACGGCACTGATGCCACCCAGCGGGTCATTGCCTGCATGGGCGGCTTTGCCCTTGATATGCACGTGGTAATGACCGTTCCCTTTTCGAGTGGCCTTTAGGCTTCCGGTCACGGCTTCGGCCGGTTCGGCCACCAGTACAGCCCGGGCTTCCTGGCTCAGCTGCAAAATCCGGTCTTTGGAAGCGGCACTGCCGGTTTCTTCGTCACTGTTGCAGAAGACCCACACGGGCCCAGGGAGGGAATGTCCGGTTTCCAGCAGAGCACGCAGGGCCCACAGCGTGAGCACCAAACCACTTTTCATATCAAAAACCCCCGGTCCATAGAGCCGGTCTTTTTCCCGGTGTAGGGGCAATTCATCCAGATTCCATACCGTGTCGTAATGGCACAAAACCAAAATAGGTTTTATATCGGTGGGTTCGGGTTCCACCTGCAAAAGGAGCTGATCGCCGACATCGGTTTCGTGAAAACGGCGTACCGAAACGGGGAGCCTTTTTTGGAAGAGCGAAGTGATGACATCGGCACATTCGTCACAACTTTTTTTATCCGTGGAAGGGGACTGGGCCTTAACCAGGGCGATCAGGTCATCAATCATGTCTTCCTGATGACTTTGTAGGTAGGCAAAAAGTTTTGATTCCGTCTGTTGCATAGT
>CAJKJS010000151.1 GCA_905200265.1 uncultured Oscillospiraceae bacterium | reverse complement strand
TGCGGGCCAAACTGGCTCGCTTTCCTCACCCCGAGTGGGAAATCAAAACGGTGTGGGGTGTTGGATACCGGTTTGAGGTGAACGCATGAAACAGAGTATATCCAAACGCCTGATCGGCTATTTTACCGGTACACTTCTGTTGTTTGCCGTGGTGATCGGCGCTGTGTTTGCGGTGCTGTTTACCCGCACCATGGAGCAGCATAACCGCGATGATTTGCAAAAAAGGGCCGAAATGATTGCCGATACTCTTGCTAGCTTTTTGCAGGGCCAATCTTATTCAAATAGCCATGAGGAACATGGCCAGGGGGGATATGGCGCTTTTTTAAATATGGTAGATACCATTGCCATGGGGGAAGTGTGGATGGTTGATAAGGACGGCAGTTTAATCACCGGCCACGACCAGATGGTGCAGGCTTTACCTCCTTATGGTGAAGTGCTGGTGGAAAACGCCTGGAAAGGGAATGTGACATTTAGTACATCATTTAGCGAAACTTTAGGCAGTCAGACGGTGACCGTTTGTGTGCCCGTTTGGGATCAATCGGGCGAAGTGATGGCGGCTGTGCTGCTGCATGCGCCGGCCCAGGGTATGCAGCAGGCTATGCAGGCAGGACTATGGATTTTGCTGCTTAGTACGGTGGCGGCCGCTTTTCTGTCTGTTTTAGCGGCCATTCTCCTTTCCCGGCGTTTTACAAAACCCATCCGTCAAATAGGCGCAACCACAAGAAAACTGGCAAGCGGCCAGTATGATGAAAAAACGAATGTGCAGTCCCGGGATGAAATCGGACAACTAGCTAAGGATGTGGATGAACTGGCGCAAAAGCTTCAGCTGGCAAAAGAACAGCAGGAGCGGCTGGAAAAAGAGCGTCAGGCGTTTTACACGGATGTATCCCATGAATTGCGCACCCCGGTTACGGTGATGCGAGGGTCTTTGGAAGCGCTGCGGGATGGAAAAGTGGGAAAAGAAGAAGAAAAGCAGGCGTATTATGACCGGCTGATCGACGAAACGGCCTATATGCAGCATATGGTCAATGACCTGTTGGATTTTTCGCGGATGAAAAATCCGGATTACCGTCTGGACATGCAGGAACTGAACTTGCCGGACGTGCTGTCCGATGCTGTGCGCAGTATGCGGCGGGTGGGAGAAAAAAAGCAAGTATCGCTAAAGCTTACCAATCCGTACCCCATCCTGGTTGTAACGGGTAGTTATGAAAAACTGCGGCAACTCTTTTTAATTTTGCTGGATAACGCCGTGAAATTTTCGCCCCCGCACACGCAGGTGGAAGTAAGCCTGGAACCGGATGGGGATGCTTATCAGGTACGGGTGCGCGATCATGGCCCCGGTATTGAGGAAAAGGATTTACCCCATATTTTCGAGCGGTTTTATCGGGCAAAATCCGGTCAGAATACCGGCGGTACCGGAATTGGCCTGGCCATTGCCAGCCAAATCGCACAGCGGCATGGTTTTTCGCTGTCGGCCGAAAACTGCAAAGGGGAAGGGGCATGCTTTACCTGCCGGGTCACGGCTGTCCCTCAGGCGGAATCCCTTTTGGAAAAGGAGTCGGATGAATGAAGAAAAGTGAAGAAAAAAAGAAGCTCGTCTATGTGATGGCTTCCCCTCATGCACAAGGTACCACCCAGCGGCTGGCGGATGCGTTTCTGGAACCGTTCCGGCAGAGCGGCCGGTGGCAGGAACATGAACTGCGGGTCTATGACGTGCTGCCTCACCCCTGTACAGCGTGCGGACTGTGTAAAGAGATAAACGGTTGCCGGTGGCACGATTTAGATGAATTCGATGCCCTGTTGCGGGAAAGCGATCTGCTGGTTGTAGCCAGTCCCGTTTATAACCTGTCGTTTCCGGCACCGATGAAAGCGATGCTGGACCGCTGGCAGCGGTACTTTGAAGCACGGTTTGCCCGGGGGGAAAAACCGTGCATCCAAAAAGGGCGTAAAGCGGTCCTGCTGCTGACCCGGGGATCGAAGGATGCGAGGGGGGATGATATCTGCCGTCAGCAGATTAGCCAAAGTTTTTCCGTGATGCATACGGAATTAACCGGTGTGTGTGTTTGGCCCGGTACCGATCAGGGGGAAAACGGGTATGAAAAGGCGGCAGAACAGGCTCGTGCAATGGCCCTTGCTATCGAAAAAGATTTGTGGTAATATATAGAATAGCATTTTTATGGGAGGCTGAATTTATGTCAGGCCATTCGAAATGGAATAATATCAAAAGAAAGAAAGAAAAGACCGACGGCGCTAAGGCAAAGATCTTCACGAAGATCGGCCGTGAACTGGCTGTTGCCGTGAAACAGGGTGGCGGCCCCGATCCGGCCAGCAACTCCAAACTGAAAGATTGTATCGCCAAAGCTAAAGCGGCTAACGTGCCCAATGACAACATTGAGCGCATTATCAAAAAAGCGGCTGGCGACAATAATGCCGATAATTACGAAGCCATTACCTACGAAGGATATGGCCCCAATGGTGTAGCGGTTATTGTAGAAACGCTGACGGACAACCGTAACCGTACGGCGGCCGATGTGCGGCACTTCTTTGATAAATTCGGCGGGAACCTGGGAACGACCGGCTGTGTAGGCTTTTTGTTTGAACAAAAAGGTGTGCTGGTGATCGACCGGGAAGAACTCGACGAAGACACCGTCATGGAAGACGCCCTGGAAGCCGGTGCGTCGGATTTCCGTGCGGATGACGATGTGTTTGAAATTTACACGGAACCCGATGATTTTTCCGTGGTGCTGGAAGATCTGCAGGCCAAAAAGTATGAATTTGAAACGGCTGAAGTGCAAATGGTGCCCAGTACTTACACAACGCTTCCCTCTGAAGAAGCCTGTGTGAAAATGCAGAAACTGCTCGATGCGCTGGAAGATGATGACGACGTGCAGAACGTCTGGCACAACTGGGATGCGCCTGAATCGGACGACGAAGAATAAGAAGAGCGCCGGCCTTCCGCATAATTTGTAACCGGAGGAAAAAAGCATGACCAAAGAAACCATCTGCGTAAACTGCATGGGGGATACGGGTGGAGCCCAAATTTGTCCGCATTGCGGTTTTAACCGGCAGGAACCCCAGAAGCCCCATGCCCTGCCTTATCGTACGGTACTGCAAGGCCGGTACCTGGTAGGACGGGCCGTGGAGGAAAACGGGGAAGGAATCCGTTATACCGGCATGGATCTGACGGAAAATACCCGGGTCTTGATCCGTGAGTTTTTTCCTGAAACCTTGGCCCAACGCGGTGAAAACGGAACCGATGTGCAGGTTATGGGTGGAAGTGAAGTCCTGTTCAACGAAACTATTGCTCAGTTTTTGAGCGATAGTCGGGAATTGGCTCACCGCCGGGAATTGTCGGCGATTTTTCCGGTGTATGATATTTTCGAAGAAAATAAGACGGCCTATACCGTGTTAGAAGGCATCGACGGGGTAACCTTGCGGGCCTTTATTGAAGAAAGCGGCGGCCGTTTGTCGTGGGAAACAGCAAGACCTCTGTTTATGCCGGTCCTAAACGCGCTAAGCCAGCTGCATGCAGCCGGTTTGAGCCATTTGGGCATTTCCCCTGATACCCTGTATGTGGTCGAAGGGGGAAAAATGAAGCTCGGAGGCTTCTGTATCCGTGCGGTGCGCCGTATGGGCAGCGATTTGCCGCCGGATCTGATTGCGGGCTGCGCGGCTTTGGAACAGTATGTGGCGGATTTCCCCCTGGGAGAACCTACGGATGTGTATGGTTTTGCCGCCACGTTATTCTTTGCCCTGACCGGCACGCTGCCGAAGGATTCTTTGCAGCGGCGGGGTGATCCGCGGCTGCTGATTCCCAGCAGTATTGTGCGTGCGCTGCCGCAGCATGTAATTTCGGCACTGGCCAATGCCCTGCAAGTGGCCCCGGAACGCCGTACGCCTACGTTTGAACGAATGCGGGCGGAACTGTCGGCGGCGCCTACCGCGCAGACGCCGGTGGTAAAAGCGCCCGAAAGTTCTCCTTCCATTACTCGCTTGCCTCCTGTCAATGATAAAGAAAAACATCAGTGGCCGGCTTGGGCTACGTTTTTGCTTACTTTTGCCGTATCCATGCTGGTACTGTTCGGCGGATATGGCGTCTGGAGCCTATTCCAACCTGCGGAAACACAGAATAATGAAACCAGCGACGTGTCGTCCCAGGTCAGTGAACTGGAGGAAAGCTCTATGGAAGAAAGCACAGTGGAAAGCGGGGAATCGTCTCTTTCGGAAAACCAGATAGAGGCGCCCAATGTGTTGGGGCAGGATTATGAATCGCTGGCGGAAAGTACCGGCGGGGATTACACCGTTATGCTTTCAGGTTATGAGTTCAGCGATGATGTGGACGAAGGCCAGATTATTTCCCAATCGCCGCTGGCGGGTGATCCGCTGGAAAAAGGCGGTGTCATTGTCGTGGTTGTCAGTCAGGGACCGCAAAAGCGGACGTTGCCGGGTGTGGCCGGTGATACATTGGCAACTGCTTGTGAAAAGCTGACCGAAGCCGGATTTGTGCCGGTGGCCAGTGAGGAATACAGTGATTCCGTGCCGGAAGGCAGCGTAATTGGATATGCGAATAATGAATCCGGCGATACGCTGGATTACGGTTCGCAGGTGACAATTCGCGTGAGCCTTGGGAAAGACCCGGCGGCCGACTCCTGACAAATTTTTCCTTAGTTATGACTGAAAAGTCCCTTTTTCCCGAAGACCGGGAAAAGGGGGCTTTTTTCTTTTTTCGTTTTGCGCTATAATAGAAAGACAAAACGCGTATATTAAAAAGGAACGAG
>CAJKJS010000150.1 GCA_905200265.1 uncultured Oscillospiraceae bacterium | reverse complement strand
AACGAGGTGGGAACCCCCGTATTTCGCTTTTTTGTTCCCAAGCCCAGGCAGCCCCCCAAATCCATAAAAAATTGGTCAAAAAGGCATACCGGCCTGGGTACGCCTGATAACTGCCAATATGCCAAAATTTATTGATCGGTTCAATAAACAGCGGTACTGTCATCAGAAAGCCCAGCCCCAGCCAAAACAGCAAGTTTCTTTTTCTCTGTTCCCTCAGTCGGGGCAGACACCAAAGTATCCCTGCACATGAAAAGGCCGAAAGCAGAAGCAAACAGCTGGTAGTAAATAGATTGGGAAAAAAGCCACCACTTTGCAAACTGAGAATAAAGTCTGTGGTGCGGGCCGATTGCCAGTACTGTTTTAAAAACGGCAACCAAGCCGCCGCCGAAAGCAAAAACGAAAGCCCTACCCCACAACAAATCCGCAAAGCCGTCGGGCCCCGCCGCCGGGCCGGTACGCAAAACCATACATAAGCCCCCGCTGCCATAGCTAAAAACAGCAATACCATATAGCTGATATATAGACTGATTACCAGGTGCAAGAAAACCATTAGCACAAACCAGCGGCTTTTACCTGTACGCACCAGATAAAGAAATGCTTCCATAAGTAAAGGCAGCAGAATCACCAAATCCAGCCAATGCACGTTCACATAGTATAGCAGGCAGTATCCACAGAACCCATAAGAAACCCCAAACAGGGCCCCGTGCCATATCGCCATACGGGGAAACCGGCGCAGCAAAAACCAACCCATGCAAAAAGCAGCAGCCACCATTTTGAATAAAACAAGCAGATTTATAAACAAATAAATCTGTTCAGGCTGAATCAGCAATACCAAAAAAGAAAACGGGCTACACAAAAAGAAGAAGAAAACACCCCAAAAATCCATGCCACCACTGGCAAGATTCAGAAAAAAGCCCTGGTTCCCCAGCAAGATATTTCGGAACTGCAGAAAAAGAGGGGCAATTTGCTGCTTCATGTCCCCCCATCCAAGACTGAGAGAACCACACGGAAATAGTCCACATGCCGCATAAACGGCCAGCAATAAAAGAGCCGTCAATCCAGCAGCGATTATTCCCGCCCACAGGCTTTTTCGTTTCGTCATGGACGCTCTCCTTTCTTCTTACCCATTCAAAGGAAGGAAAAAAGCAGAGGTAAGCATTTTTTACTTTCCTCTGCTTTTTATCTTTTATACCAATGCGACTTTGTGGTATACTTTCTTTCCTTTGCGCAGAATCAACGCATCCTGCTCGAACAAATCAGGCGTAATCTGCATTTGCAGATCCGTAGCCTTTTGGGTGCCAACCGTTACGCCACCCTGCTGAATCAGGCGTTTGGCTTCCCCTCGAGAAGCAGCCAACCCAGTTTTGACCAGCAGATCGAGCAGCGCCATCCCATCACCCAGTTCGGTGCGAGGCAATTCCGTCGTGGGCATATGCTCACTATCACCACCGTTTACAAACAGAGCTCGCGCCGCTGCCTGGGCTTTTTCGGCTTCTTCTTCACCGTGGATGAGTTTGGTTACTTCATAAGCCAGGATTTCTTTTGCCTTGTTCAGTTCATTACCCTGCCAGGTATCCATTTCGCGGATCTGATCCATAGGCAGGAACGTCACGATGCGCAGGCAGCGCATAACATCGGCGTCTGCCACATTGCGCCAGTACTGGTAGAATTCATAGGGGGATGTTTTGTTCGGGTCCAGCCACAGAGCACCTTTTTCGGTTTTGCCCATTTTTTTGCCTTCGCTGGTCGTCAGCAACGTGAAGGTCATGGCTTCTACCGATTTGCTGTCCATACGGCGGCACAGTTCCACGCCACCGATCATGTTGCTCCACTGGTCGTCGCCGCCCAACTGCATCTGGCAGCCATACCGGCGGTTCAGTTCCAGGAAATCGTAGCTCTGCATGATCATGTAGTTCATTTCAAAGAACGAAAGCCCGCGTTCCAGACGCTGCTTGTAGCATTCCGCCGCCAGCATACGATTTACGGAAAAATGCACGCCCACTTCGCGCAAAAACTGAATGTAGTTCAGGTTGCGCAGCCAGTCGCCGTTGTTAACGATAATGGCCTTGTCATCGCTGAAATCAATGAGGCGAGACATCTGCTTTTTAAAGCATTCAATGTTGTGGTCAATGGTTTCCGTCGTCATCATTTTGCGCATATCGGTTTTCCCCGAAGGGTCCCCGATCATAGCCGTACCACCGCCAAACAGAGCAATGGGACGGTGACCGGCACGCTGCATGTGCGCCATGGCCATAATCGGCACAAAATGCCCCACATGAAGGCTGTCCGCCGTGGGATCAAATCCCACATAAAACGTAATCTTTTCATCATTGAGCAGGTGACGCACCGCTTCTTCATTGGTGACCTGCGCAATCAGGCCTCGATCTTTCAGATCTTCGTAAACTCCCATGTTTGTTCCCTTCCTTTTCCTTCATTTTGTCAGAGGGCAGGGGGTCAAAAAGAAAACGCCCCCTGCATTAGCCATGCAGAGGGCGGAACTTCCGCGGTACCACCTCAGTTCACCGGCACCTCACGATACCGGCCTCACGGGTACAAAAAATACCCTTGTGCTTTAACGCGCACCCACGGCCTGTCACCTACTCGGTTTCCCTTTCAGCCGGCAGCTCCGGAATGTATTTCGGGACCCAAACGCTTCTGCTCTCACCAACCGCAGCTTCTCTTGGCCGTTCCAGTATCCGTACTTCTTTCCTTCAACGCCTGTATACACCATTATAAGCACCGAAAAGTAAAAAGTCAAGGGGTATCGTTGTCTTTTTCCAGCATTTCAGCGGCATTTTGCCGCATCAGGGGTGTTAGCTCCCCGCCGCTGATCATCCGGGCAATTTGGTCAATACGGCCTTCCCTGTCTAGGGGCTGGACGTGGGTGTATGTTTTGCCGTCCTTTACTTCTTTTTGAATCAGGAATTGATGGCCCGCCATGGCAGCAATCTGGGCCGTATGCGTTACGCACAGCACCTGTACATCTTCGGACAGCTGCCTCAGTTTTTGCCCCACTTTGCGGGCGGCCTGTCCGCTGATCCCGGCATCCACTTCGTCAAAAATCATGGTATCCACCGGATCGTGCCGGGCCAATACTGTTTTGAGTGCCAGCATAATACGGGACAGTTCCCCGCCTGATGCAATTTTTGACAGTGGTTTCGGCTCTTCCCCTGGGTTTGTGGAAATGAGAAACTGAATGCGGTCACATCCGTTCTCGTTTAAGGGGCAGCGCACCTGCTCCACCTGAAAACATACATCCGGCATGGCCAGAAAAGAGAGCTCTTCTGCTACCCGGCGGGTTAATTCCCGGGCGGCATCCCGCCGCCGGTGAGACATTTCCCGAGCTAGTTCAATCGCTCTGGCTTTCTGCGTTTCGAAGGCATGTTGCCATTTTGATAGTTCTTCATCGGCATGTTCAATAGCATGCAGTTCTTTTTTCGCCTTTGCCAGGTAATCGAGCATTTCTTCTTCTGTACGGCCATATTTCAGTCCTAGCCGGTACAATTCATCAAGCCTTGCTTCCACCCGTTCCCTTTCTTCCGGGTCAAAGTCCAGCAATCCGGCAAAACGTACTTCTTCGTCAGCCAGGGATTGTACGTCATAAAACACCCCACGCAGTTGTTCCGCCCATTTTTGGGCTTGGGGCAAATACTGAGCCGCCTCTTCCGCTGCGTCAGCCGCCTGCTGCAACAAATCGACAGCACCGGGTTCGTCGCCTCCCTGCAGCGCTTCCCGGCAGCGTAAAAACTGTGTTGCCGTTTTTTCGCCATTTCGAAACAAAGTACGCTGCTGCTGCAATTTCTCCTGCTCGCCGGGCGTAATCGCTCCTTTTTCCAATTCTTCGATTTCATAGGTAAGCAAATCGGCCCGCCGTGTTTTTTCCTCTTCGTTTGTCAGCAACGCGTCCATATTTTTTTGTGCGGTGCGCAGCTGGGCATACACCTTACGGTATTCGTCCACCAAATCGCCAAGCTGTCCTTGTGCATCCACATACACACGGTGCTGTTCTTTATCCAGCAGCTCATAACTTTCGTGCTGGCCGTGAATTGTGAGCATGCGAGCGCCTACTGCCGCCAAGACGGATACCGTCACCGGACGGTTATTGATCCGGCACAGTGTTTTTCCTTCGGCACGGATTTCCCGCTGCAAAATCAGCTGATCCTCCTGCACCGGTACACCCCATTCTTCCAATTCACTGCACAGTGTTTCCGGCACATTTTGAAAAACAGCTGTCACACAGGCACTTTTCGCTCCGGTACGCACCAAATCACGGGAAACACGTCCCCCCAGCACCGCATGGATCGAATCGATCAATATGGATTTCCCGGCCCCGGTTTCCCCGGTTAGCACGGTCATGCCCGATAAAAAGGATACATCGGCCCGTTCAATGACCGCGATATTTTCAATGGTCAATTGCGTGAGCATAATGGTTTCACCTGCCTGTCAGCAGTTTTTTCAGTCCGCCCTGCATATTGATGGCATCTTCTTCGGAACGGCACGCAATAAAAATCGTGTCATCCCCGGCTAGTGTACCCACCAGCCCTTTCCAATGAGTGGAATCAATCGCTGCACATACCGCCTGCGCCATCCCGTTCATACATTTTACTACCAAAATATGACCCGCCGCTTCAATGGAAAGAACGGAATCGGCAAATAGTGTCAAAAATTTAGTGGAAACCCCCGGGGTATTTTCCTGTCCCGTAGAATAGTGGTACCGCCCTTCACTGCTCAACGTTTTAATCAGCCGCAGCTCTTTGATATCACGGGACACGGTTGCTTGGGTTA
>CAJKJS010000149.1 GCA_905200265.1 uncultured Oscillospiraceae bacterium | reverse complement strand
GAGAAACGCCATTGCCCTAAAGCACAAACAGGCCGGTGTATGAACTGCCCATCTTGTGCGATTACCACCGGTTTTTCGGGTGCAGGCGCATTTTCTGACGGAAAACTATCGCTTTCTTATGAAGTAGGCGGCGATCTGCCCCAGCTGATCGGAGAAGATTTCGCACAGCAGATGATCCACTACACCGATGAGATTTACCTTTCGTTTGGGGCTGATCCCCGCGTAGAGGGTGTATCCGATCCGATTGCCATTAAAGAAATCCGCCGAAAAGCCATTCAGGCCGGTCTAAAACTAGTCGATTGCCCCATTCGCCACTTAGGAACGGAAAAAGCACAGGAAATTTACGGAGCCATCGAAAAATATTTAATTCAAAACGGCGTAGAAATCCTGTTTTCTACGGAGTGCGAAAACCTGATTCTCGACGGCAACCATTGCCATGGTGTACACGTCCGCGATAAAAACGGCGAATACGATATTTTCGCCAAACATACCGTTGCGGCTACCGGCCGGCGCGGTGCGGATTGGTTAGAAAAAATCTGTGCGGAACACGGTATTGCCCATGAGCCTGGCACAGTCGATATTGGCGTGCGCGTAGAAGTTCGCAACGAAATTATGGAGCACGTAAACAATGTGCTGTATGAATCCAAACTGGTGGGATACCCCAAACCGTTCAAAAATAAGGTGCGTACTTTCTGCCAGAATCCGGGCGGTTTTGTCAGCCAGGAAAATTATGACAACGACCTGGCCGTTGTCAATGGACATTCTTATAAAGAACTGAAATCCGACAACACCAACCTGTCCATTTTATGTTCGCACAATTTCAGTGAACCATTTAATCAGCCCATTGCCTATGCTCAAAAAGTGGGAGAACTGACCAACATGCTGGGCGACGGTCACATTCTGGTACAGCGCTTCGGTGATATTCTAGACGGCAAACGCACCTGGCAGGATGAGCTGAACCGTTCCAACCTGCGCCCTTCTCTGCCCGATGCTGTGGCTGGAGATATCACGGCGGCTATGCCCTACCGTGCCATGATGAATATCATCAACTTTATGCAGGCGGTGGATACCGTTGTACCCGGCTTTGCCAGTGAAGAAACGCTGCTATATTCGCCGGAATTGAAATTCTACAGCAACCGCGTAAAAATGGATGAACATTTCCGCACCAATATTGAAAATTTCCATTGCCTGGGCGATTCCTCCGGTTGGACGCGCGGCCTGATGATGGCATCTGTCATGGGCGTGTTGATGGGCCGCGAACTGGTAGAAGCAAACTGATTCTTTCTCTCCCCTATTTTTGTACTGAATCAGTTTTGTTGCGATAAACTGAATACAAAAACAGCGAAAAAGAACCACTTCATCGTGTAACTATGAGGTGGTTCTTTTTTTATAGAGTATTTTTCGCTTCCATCTTTACCATGTTGCCTGGTCAGTCCACATTTCACACTGGCTGATCACGGTTTGCAGCGCATCTTCCATACCCTCGGGCGGGTACTTGTAATTTTTTAGCAAGCGCTTGACCAAACGGCGCATACCGGCACGGGCACTTTCCTTTTTCTGCCAATCGATGGTGCGGTTTTTCCGCAGGGCATCGGTCAATTCCTTTGTCATGGCAATCAGATCCGCATGCTGGTAAAAATCCTTGATCGCCTGGGGTTTCGTGAGCGCATCATAAAATGCCAGTTCTTCGGCTGATAGCCCCAGTTCTTCCCCTTTTGCCTGGCTAGCGGCCATATCCTTTGCCATTTTCAAAAGTTCTTCGATGACCTGTTCGTTTGTGAGCATGCCGTTTAAGTACCGGTTCATGGCGCTTTGCATGATTTCGGAAAACTTTTCCGATTTTACCACGTTCGTGCGCCGGTAAACGGAAATCTGTTCAGCGATCAACTTTTTCAGCAGTTCCACGGCCAGGTTCTTTTCTTTCATATTGGCGATCTCTGCCAGAAACTTGGGATCAAACAGGGAAAACCCTGTTTTTACATCGGAAAACAGGTTGATGACCCCTTCGCTTTGGATGCTGTGTTTTAAAAGCTCGTTAATACGCTGGTTTACTTCCGGCAGAGTAAATTTTTTCCCGGCTCCACCCGCTGTTAACCGCACAATCATCGTTCGTACAGCTTCAAAGTACATGGCTTCCAGACGGATTTTCGAATCCACCAAACTGCTGCACAGAGAAAGAGCCTGTTTGAGCATCAGCGCTTCTTTGATATAGACATACTGGGTTTTCTCTTTATCGGACCGGTCGTGTTCCGCCACCGACTTGCCCAGCAGAAAGTTGACGCCGCCGCTGATCATCCGGGCCTTTTCCAGATCATCCCCGGTCATAAATCCCGTATAATCAAACCCATGGAATAAATCGCGGCATACCTCCATTTTTTCCAGGAACTTGGGGTAAGCCTCCTTGCTTACATCGGGGTCGCCATAGTTTTTCTTATCCCGCACCGTATAATCGTTCATGGCCTGTTTTAAAGCGGCGGCAATGCCCACATAGTCCACTATCAGCCCGCCTTCTTTATCCCGGAATACCCGGTTCACCCGGGCAATGGCCTGCATCAGGTTGTGCCCGGACATGGGCTTATACACATACATGGTCGCGAGGGACGGCACATCGAACCCGGTCAGCCACATATCCACCACAATAGCAATTTTTAAAGGGGAGTTATTGTCCTTAAATTTGCGGGCCAGTTCTTCCTTGTGGGCCTTGTTGCCGATGACCGTCCGCCAATCTTCCGGATCGTTGTTGCCCTGGGTCATAACGACGGCTACTTTTTCGGTCCAATCCGGGCGCAGCTGCAGGATGCGCTGATAGATTTTCATGGCGATGGTGCGGGAATAGGCCACGATCATCGCTTTGCCGGTCAGTAAATGGGCCCGGTAGTTTTCGTAGTGGTCCAGAATATCGTCCACCAGCGAGGCAATAGTCTGGTCATTGCCCAAGATCGCTTCCATCTGGCCCAATTCTTTTTTGCTTTTTTCAATTACATAGGGGTCGGTGTTTTGTGCCATCAGGTCGTATTCGGTATCAATCAGGCGCAGGGTGTTTTCGTCCAATTTCAAATGGATGACCCGGCTTTCGTAGTACACCGGCCGGGTGGCGCCGTCCGCCACCGCCTGGGTCATGTCGTAAATGTCGATATAATCGCCAAACACTTCCCGGGTGCTGCGGTCTTTGGAGGAAATGGGCGTGCCCGTAAAGCCAATGTAGGTAGCCCCCGGCAGGCTGTCCCGGATGATGCGGGCCGTGCCGATGGAGGTTTTGACTTCCAGCTCGCCCTTTTCGTTTTGGCGGGTGACAACCTTTTCGGTCAATCCGTATTGGCTCCGGTGGGCTTCATCCGCCATGACCACAATATTCCGACGCTGCGACAAAGGCTCTCCGGTTTCTTCAAACTTTTGCATGGTGGTAAAAATGATGCCGTTTGCCTGGCGGCCCGCCAGCAGCTGCTGCAGGTTCTGCCGGCTTTCGGCTTGTTGGGGTGTTTGCCGCAGGAAGTCTTTGCACCGGGAAAACTGGCCATAGAGCTGATTGTCCAAATCGTTGCGGTCGGTAATGACCACAATGGTGGGGCTTTCCAGCGCCTGTTGCAAATAATGGGCATAAAATACCATGGAAAGCGACTTGCCGCTGCCCTGGGTGTGCCAAAATACGCCGCCTTTGCCGTCGGTCACGGTGGCGTGCTTCGTGGATTCGATGGCCTTTTTGACCGCAAAATACTGGTGATAGCCCGCTAGGATCTTAAAGGTATTGACCCCATCCACATTAAAACAGATGAAGTTCTGCACAATATCCAAAAACCGCCGTTTTTCAAACAGTCCCTCAAAGAAAGTATCGAACTGGGCATGGCGGGTGTTTTCATAGTGACCGTCTTTGGTCTTCCATTCCATGAAGCGGTCTTCCCCGGAGGTGATGGTGCCCGCTTTAGAGGTGGACAGATCGCTGATCACGCAAACCTGGTTGTAGGTAAACAGGGACGGAATCTCGTGCATGTAGTTGCGCAGCTGGCGGTAAGCCGCCGATGCGTCGGTCTCTTCCCGGGAAGGGGATTTCAGCTCCATGACCACCAGGGGCAAGCCGTTGATAAACAGCACCACATCGGCCCGCTTTTCGCTGTTTTCTATCACCGTCCACTGGTTGACCACCGTGAAGCGGTTCTGTTCCGGGCGCCGGTAATCGATCAGAGAAACCAAACCCGCGCGCTCCTCCTCCTTGACCACATATTTGACCGGTACGCCGTTTTGCAGATAGTCGGTAAACAGCCTGTTTTTCTGCAACAGGGAACCGGATTCAAAATTTTTCAGCTTAAAAAGCGCATCATTCAGCGCCGCTTGGGGCAGGTTGGGGTTCACCGCCCGCAACGCGGGCAGCAGCTCGTCCTCATACAGCGGCGAGTGATAGTCTCGCTCAATATCCGGGCCGTAGGCGTAGGCATAGCCCAGGGTCCGGGTGAACAGCTGCAATACGGCGTTTTCGTAGTTTGATTCGGTGAAGGGCATAATATCACCTCATTTTGGGTTAACTTAACTGTAATTCTTTTTCCATCTTCTCAATATAAGTATTTGAAAATTCTTCACACAGCGTACAGTATTCCGTTTTAAGCTGTACCGCTTCAACTGATAGCGGTGCTATTGCCAGTTCTTCATTAGGTGTAGCCGTTTTCATGATGAGGCTAACTCCAACATCAATTATTTCTTGTAGTAGTTTAGTGTTATAGTACGGAAATAAAAATTCTCCCGATACACCCAAAGAGTTTGGATGCCAGCGCATGTCCGCCCTCGTGAAGCAATACAAGCAAC
>CAJKJS010000148.1 GCA_905200265.1 uncultured Oscillospiraceae bacterium | reverse complement strand
GCAACGGGGTGCGGGCCAGGTAACAAAACGGGCACACGTAATCAAAAAAGATCTGGGCTTTCATGATAGTCCCTCCTTTTCGGCTTCACCGGTGGGGAGCAGTGAAGAAAACCCGGGCACATACCCGGTGCACAGCCGCCGCATGGCGGCTTCGTCCGCCCGGGCGCTGTCATCGTAGACCCCGATCACGGGGAATCCGGCGGCGCGGGCCGTGCGGGCCGCATACAGCGAGTCTTCAAATACGAAAGTATTTGCGGGGGACGTGTGCAGTTCCTCGGCACAGCGCCGGAAAATCAGCGGTGTATCTTTCCCGGCGCCCACCTGGGTGCAGGTGAGAATCACCGAAAAACAGGAGAGCACACCACACCGCTGCAAAGCGGCACAGACGGATTCCTTTTCGCTGGCCGTTGCCAGCGCCATGGGAATCCCACGGCGCTGCAAGGTAAAGAGAAAGTCTTTGACGCCGGGCTTTAAGGGAATCCGCTCCCGGTAGGCCTGCTCAATAAACGCCACATTTTCCCGCACAATGGTGGGAACGTCATCGCGAATGCCGTAATGCGTTTGGTAATAAACGGCAATTTGTTCCAAGCTCAGCCGGTTAAACGTATCAGATAGTCCCGGTTCCGGCGTAAGGCCCCGCTTTTGTAAATAGGAAAGGCTTACGTTATTCCACGCAGGCATGGAATCAAGCAGCGTGCCGTCCACGTCGAAAACAGCCGCTTTCATTCCCGTGAGCAGGGGAGATAGGGGGGCCGGCATCAGTCTTTGTCCCACGGGTTGGGCACAAAATCGCCGCCCCGGCACCATTTCAGGTACTGCAAGGCATGCTTTTGTGCCGTCATTTCCCATTTTCCACGGTAGACCGGGTCGTGATACCCTTCTACGCACACATCCCCCACAAAATTGTGTTCATGCAAAATGGAGAAGATGTCCCGCCAGTTGGTGTCGCCAAAACCGGGGGTGCGTTCGGGGGCAAAGTCCATAGCGCCCAGTACGCCATACCGGCGCAGTACGTCCTTTTTCATCGTGCCGTCTTTGCCGTGCAGATGGAATACCTTCGGCGCCCATTCCCGCAGCTGTTCCACCGGATCGATCAGCTGCAAAATCTGATGACCGGGTTCCCATTCCAGCCCCAGGTTTTCGGCGGGCACAGCATCAAACATCATTTCCCAGGCCCGGGGGTTAAACGCGATGTTTTCCTGGGCATACTGCCAGGTGCCGCCCATGGGGCAGTTTTCAATCACCAGACGCAGGCCTTTATCGGCAGCGCGCTTGCACAGTTCGGTGAAAACTTCCTTAAATTTCGGCATGGCCTCGTCCACCGGACGGCCGTTATACGCCCCGGCAAAGGTGCTGACCATATCGGTGCCAAACAGCGGCGCTACGTCGATCACATGTTTCAGGTTTTCAAAGTGATCCGGGTTCTGGATGGGGTTGCAGTAATACCCCAGTGTGGCCACGTTCACCGGGCGGCCGTCCACAATGCGCTTGACGGTCTCGGCCAGTTTCGGCAGGTCATACCCTTCATAACTCATATGGAAATTTACTTCAAAGCATTCGAATCCGGCATCCAGCATGCCGGGCAGCCATTCTTCCACTTTTTGGCCGGGCACGCAGGTGCCAATTTTGATTTGTTCCATGATAACGAAACCTCCTCCTGAAAAAATGGAAAGTTTTTCTTACAGTATACCGCGGGAAAGAGGACAGGGTCAATGGCTGAAAACAGAAAAATAAAATTAGCACTCGAATATAGAGAGTGCTAAAAATTCACAAATAGTCCGCAAAACGTTCATAATAAATTCATAAATAAGCCGTACACTAAGATCAATCCAAAAGGAAAGTTCCCAAAACGGTTCTTTGCTTTAGAGAAGGAGGCAAGAAACCATGAATGCACAAAAATTTACACAAAAGTCCCTGTTGGCCATTCAGCAAGCCCAGGATACAGCCCTATCGTATGGGCACATGCAAATTGAAGAAAGCCATCTGCTCCATGCTCTGCTCACCCAGGAAGAGGGGCTGATTCCCCAGCTGATCACCAAAATGGGGAAAGACCCCGCGGCTTTCACCAAAGCGGTGGAAGAAACCATCCGGCGGATGCCGTCGGTATCCGGGCCCGGGCGGGAAGCCGGGAAAATTTATGTGTCCCAGGCGGTGGATCGCGCCCTGAATGAAGCGGAAAGCCTGGCAGCCTCCATGAACGATGATTATGTGTCGGTGGAGCATCTGTTTATCAGTTTACTCGATCACCCGGACGATGAACTGAAAAAACTGTGGCGCCAGTTCAATATCAAAAAGGATGACTTTTTGCAGGCCCTGTCGTCGGTGCGCGGCAATACCCGGGTGACCAGCGATTCCCCCGAAGGCACGTATGACGCCCTCAAGCGGTACGGCACCGACCTGGTGGAACGGGCCAGAAGCAAAAAACTCGACCCGGTGATTGGCCGGGATGAGGAAATCCGCAATGTCATCCGCATTTTGTCCCGGAAAACGAAAAATAACCCGGTCTTAATCGGCGAACCCGGCGTGGGCAAAACCGCCATTGCCGAAGGTCTGGCCCAGCGGATTGTGCACGGCGACGTGCCCCATTCGCTGCAGGATAAGACCATCTTTTCCCTGGATATGGGCGCGCTGATTGCCGGGGCCAAGTTCCGCGGCGAATTTGAAGAACGGCTCAAAGCCGTGCTCAATGATGTCAAAGCCAGCGAAGGCCGCATCATTCTGTTCATCGACGAACTGCATACCATTGTGGGCGCCGGGAAAACAGAAGGCAGTATGGACGCCGGCAACCTGTTAAAACCCATGCTGGCGCGGGGCGAACTGCACTGTATTGGCGCTACGACCCTGGACGAATACCGCAAATACATCGAAAAAGACCCGGCTCTGGAACGCCGGTTCCAGCCGGTGCTTGTCCAGGAACCCACGGTCGAAGACACCATTGCCATTCTGCGTGGGCTGAAAGAGCGGTATGAAGTGTTCCACGGTGTGAAAATTCAGGACGCGGCCCTGATTGCGGCGGCCACGCTGTCGAACCGGTATATCACCGACCGGTTCCTGCCCGATAAGGCCATCGACCTGGTGGATGAAGCCTGCGCCATGATCCGTACGGAAATTGACTCCATGCCGACGGAACTGGATGTGATCCAGCGCAAAATCATTCAGCACGAAATCGAAGAAGCGGCCCTGCAAAAAGAGAGCGACAAGCTATCCCAGGAGCATTTGGAAGAAATCCGCAAGGAACTCTCCGAAATGCGCAGTCAGTTTAATGAACTGAAAGCCAAATGGGAAAACGAAAAAGAATCCATTGGCAAAGTGCAGAAGCTGCGCGAAGAGCTGGAAGACCTGAATAACCAGATCGAAAAAGCCCAGGAAAGCTACGACCTCAACCGGGCGGCCGAACTCAAATACGGCCGTCTGCCCAAATTGCAGGCTGAATTGGCCGAAGAGGAAAAGCGTGCGGAAGAAAAACAGCACACGTCTTTACTGCGCAATAAGGTAACGGAAGAAGAAATCGCCCGGATTATCGAACGGTGGACGGGCATTCCCGTCTCCCGCCTGATGGAAGGCGAACGGGATAAGCTACTGCACCTGGAAGATAAACTCCATCAGAGGGTGATCGGCCAAAACGAAGCCGTTCAGAAAGTGGCGGAAGCCATTTTGCGGTCCCGCGCCGGGATTCAGGACCCCAACCGGCCCATCGGTTCGTTCCTGTTCCTGGGTCCCACGGGCGTAGGCAAAACGGAACTGTGCAAAACCCTGGCGGCCAGCCTGTTCGATGATGAACACAACATGGTGCGT
Source organism: uncultured Oscillospiraceae bacterium (assembly GCA_905200265.1). Taxonomy (GTDB): domain Bacteria; phylum Bacillota; class Clostridia; order Oscillospirales; family Acutalibacteraceae; genus Heritagella. The sequence goes on along the minus strand of CAJKJS010000148.1, from coordinate 1,026 downwards.
ATCGATATGACGGAATATATGGAGAAATTCTCGGTATCCCGCCTGATCGGGGCGCCTCCCGGGTATGTGGGTTACGAAGAAGGCGGCCAGCTCACCGAAGCCGTACGGCGCCGCCCCTACAGCGTGGTGCTGTTCGATGAAGTGGAAAAAGCACACCCCGATGTGTTCAACATCCTGCTGCAGGTGCTCGATGACGGCCGTATCACCGATTCCCAGGGCCGCACGGTGGACTTTAAGAACACCATCATCATTTTGACTTCGAACCTGGGGTCGCAGTACTTGCTCGATGGCATCGAAAGCGACGGTTCCATCAGCGACAAGGCCCAGGCCCAGGTGGAAGAGCTGCTGCACCACACGTTCCGTCCGGAATTTTTGAACCGGCTGGATGAAATCATCTGCTTCAAACCGCTGACCCGCGACAACATCCGCGGTATTGTCACGCTGCAAATCGACGACCTGAACCGCCGGTTGCAGGAAAAACAGCTGTCGGTGTCGCTCAGCGACAAAGCGGTGGATTCCATCATCGAAAACGGGTTCGATCCCGCGTTTGGCGCCCGTCCGTTGCGCCGGTATATCCAGCGTACGGTGGAAACCCAGCTGGCCCGCACCATTTTGTCCAGTGATCTGTCGGCTGGCACCAAGCTGCTGGTGGATGTGGATGAAAACGGCGCGATGACCGTACAGCCCGTTTCGGTACAGTCGGAATAAAAACGAAAGAGGTATGGAAGCCTTTTCTACTTATGGAAAAGGCTTCCATATTTTGCGTTCATTTGCTGCATAATACGCCGTCCTTGTTTGGAGGATAGTTGACCGCCAGACGGTGATAGGCTTTTTTTAGATCGGAAATGGTTGCGATACCTTCAAAAAATTTCATTGCTATTGATTCCCCTTTGTGTTAAAATAGAGCCGGAGGGACAGGGTTTTGGATGTTTGAGGTCCCTAGTGGTTAGCTTTTAGTGTGAGAGGCTAGTCGTTTTTTTGAGTGATTCAAACGTTTTCTTTTGCGCTTCTTTTGAAAGACAAATA
>CAJKJS010000147.1 GCA_905200265.1 uncultured Oscillospiraceae bacterium | reverse complement strand
ATTAGGGCTATGCCCGAAACTGAAATACCCCCCGCTTTGCGGGGGGATCATTATTGCTATTTTGCGCCTTGATAACATTAGGGAGGCATGGTATGATGAGAGCATGGTACCCATAATGACCGGAAAGTATCAAACGATGAGGAAAGCCCCCGGGCAGCCATTTTAGCTGTTCCGAGGGCCATAAACCAGTAGTTGATATCAAAAAGAAGGATTCCTATGTTCCAAGAGAAAAGGCAGGAAATGACGAGGGAAATCACCCAGGAAGAGCGGGATTTTTTTGCTTCACAACCCGCTGCATGGCCGCTTTATGAAACACTGAATCAGCGCATGGAACAGGTATGTCCTCCGTTTACTGTACAGGTGCACAAAACGCAAATCACCTTTCGGGCGCGGTACGGCTTTGCTTCCGTATCCCTGCGGCGTATGAAAGGGTGTCCGCCGGTGTTCTTCATTCTTAGCTTTGGCCTTCCTTATGCGATTTCCTCCCAACGGCTGGCCATGGTGGTGGAACCGTACCCCCAGCGCTTTACCCATCACATGATCATCAGCAGGGAAGATCAGCTGGATGAAGAAGTCATGGAGTGGCTTTTACAGGCGTGTCACTTCGCGCTAGTTAAATAGCAGTTTCCGAAAAACCGGGCAGCAGTTTTGTAAGAGGTTTTCCTTTGGCCAGACCGTCGATGAGTTTATCCAGACAGCGCACCGTACGCCATAATGGGTCTTCGATGGTTTCTAGTCGTTCCCCGCAGATCACACCGCGAATTTCCTCCCGGCGTGGGTTCAGGCAGGGGGCCTGCCTGAAAAAATCGCCATAGGATAAATGGGATTCTTCAGCCTTTTTTAGTTCTTCGGAGGTGTATCCCGTCAGCCAGCAGGTTACGGTATCGGCTTCTTCGCGAGTGCGTCCTTTTTTCATGGCTTTTTGTACCAGCAGCGCATAAAGCTTTGCAAATGGCATGGATAAGACGGTGTCTTGTCGGTTCATGGGTGCATAACCTCCCTTGCTTTTTGCCTTTACGTTATATGTAGTTTACCACACGACTTTGGCCCCGGCAAGGATCGGAGCGAATTTCGATAGAGGATAACAAAAACCCGGACGGTAATCAATACCGTCCGGGTTTTCTATGTGATTTTTCTTTCGGGGCTGCTCTTTTCCGAAGCGATTATTTCTCTTCGCGGCGGCGCAGACCCATCACACCAAAGCCAGCAGCGGAAGCCAGCAGCATGGTCAGCAGCAGCGCCAAGGAGCTTTCGTCGCCCGTCTGAGGTGCATTGTTCGTGGTGTTGTTATCAGCACCGGACTGCGGTACGTCGTTATCATCCACATTTTCCGTGTCGCCGGGTTTCTGCGTATCGTCGCCGGAACCCTGGGTGTTATCACCGGGATCCTGCGTGCCGTCACCAGGCTTCTGAGGATCATCCGGGTTCTGGGTGTCGTCAGGATCTTCAGGATCGACCGTCCCGGGTTCTTCGGGGATTTCTTCCCATTGGGCCGTCAGGGTGCTGTCGCCAGCTGTCATGTATACGGTGTCGGCCGTTACAATTGCACCATTTTCGTCGGTCCAACCGGCAAATTCATAGCCATCACGGGTGGGAACAGGCAGTTCACCGATAGCGGCATCATATGTCACTGTTACAGTAGCGGGATCAACCGTACCTTCTCCGGCATCCAGCGTCAGGGTATACGTATTAGCCGTCCAAACGGCGGTGTACGTGACATCCTGCGTCACAACATCGGCAATTTCTTGATCCCAGCCGGCAAAGGTGTACCCTTCGCGTTCGGGTGTGCCAGTGAAAGCGGGGGTCAGGCTGCCTTCGCCCACGGTGTAAGTTTCATCAGCAAAGATTTCTTCGTCGGCTACACCATCGGTATACGTTACGGTGTAAGGCGTAATCGCCATGTATACTTTAATCACATTGGCTACAGCCGAAGTCATGTTATTGGCGCCCGGTACAACCCATTTACGATAATTGGTGTCGTACACCAGGGTCAGGGTCTGATCGGCATCACAGTTTTCGAAATCATAAACCCAGTTGCCTTGCCATTCGGGATAGTCACTCAAAACCGGATGACGGTTAAACGCGGCACGGCCATTTTCTTCCAGTGCATCGCCAGAAGTAAAGTGGAAAGCGATGTCGACATAGTAGCCGTCTACATCATTGCCATATACATCGCCAATGGTGTAGGAGACATCATCGGCTGCTTTAACAGATACGGAGAAAGGTTCGTTGTTTTCGGTATTAACCACTTCGGTGCCGGTGCCATAGAAACGGATCTGCATTTTCGATACATCGGAATCCGTTACTTTCTTGGTGGGTTTATGGGAAGTACCCTTTTCCCACTGAGCTACATAGGTCACATCGCCGGTGACGGTGTCGCTCACTGCGGGGCTCCAGCCGGTGAATACCCAGTTTTCACGCGTGGGCGTACCGACAAAATCGGGAGTTTCGTTGCCTTTCAGGGCGGTGTAGGTCTGGTCCGCAAACACTTCTTCACCGTCCACACCGTCGGTGTACGTGACGGTATAGGAGAGATTCATATAAACCTGAATCACATTGGCCACGGCCGAAGTCATGTTGGTCGAACCGGGCACAACCCATTTGCGGGAATTGGGGTTATAGGAGAGGGTCAAAGTCTGGTCAGCGTCACATTTGCTGAAATCATAGACCCAGTTGCCCTGCCATTCGGGATAGTTCTTCAGAACGGGATGACGGTTGAAAGCAGCCGAACCGTTCGCTTCCATCTTATCGCCATGAGCGAAGTGGAAGTTGATATCGATAAAGTAACCGTCTACGTCGTTGCCGTAGATGTCGCCGATTTCATAGGCCACATTGTCGGCGCCCACTTTACCGGACGTGCCACCCAGGGAGTAGGGCTCATCATTGGGGTTGAGCACTTCGGTGCCGGTGCCATAGAAGCGGATTTCCATCTTCGACACATCGGTAGCCGTGACGCCCTTGCTGGGCTTTTTGGACGTGCCCTTTTCCCACTGGGCCACATAGGTCACGTCACCGGTGACGGTGTCGCTCACTTCAGGGCTCCAGCCGGTGAATACCCAGTTTTCCCGTTCGGGCGTACCATCAAACGCAGGGGTTTCTTCGCCTTTCAGGGCGGTGTAGGTCTGGTCAGCAAAGACATCTTCCCCGTCCACACCATCGGTGTATGTGACGGTATAGGAGAGATTCATATAAACCTGAATCACATTGGCCACGGCCGAAGTCATGTTGGTCGAACCGGGCACAACCCATTTGCGGGAATTGGGGTTATAGGAGAGGGTCAAAGTCTGGTCAGCGTCACATTTGCTGAAATCATAGACCCAGTTGCCCTGCCATTCGGGATAGTTCTTCAGAACGGGATGACGGTTGAAAGCAGCCGAACCGTTCGCTTCCATCTTATCGCCATGAGCGAAGTGGAAGTTGATATCGATAAAGTAACCGTCTACGTCGTTGCCGTAGATGTCGCCGATTTCATAGGCCACATTGTCGGCGCCCACTTTACCGGACGTGCCACCCAGGGAGTAGGGCTCATCATTGGGGTTGAGCACTTCGGTGCCGGTGCCATAGAAGCGGATTTCCATCTTCGACACATCGGTAGCCGTGACGCCCTTGCTGGGCTTTTTGGACGTGCCCTTTTCCCACTGGGCCACATAGGTCACGTCACCGGTGACGGTGTCGCTCACTTCAGGGCTCCAGCCGGTGAATACCCAGTTTTCCCGTTCGGGCGTACCGACAAAAGCAGGGGTTTCGCTGCCTTCTTTCACGGTGTAGGTCTGATCTTCGAACAGAACTTCATCATCCACGCCGTCAGTGTACGTTACCAGGCAGTCGGAAGGCAGTTTCAAGTACACTTTAATAACATTAGCCACGGCTGAGGTGCCATTTGTTTTTCCATTTACCACCCATTTTTTGGTGCCGGTCATATATTTCAATGTTACCGTCTGATCAGCATCACATTTGCTGAAATCATACATCCAATCGCCCTGCCATTCGGGGTAGTCACTTAAAACCGGATGGCGGTTGAAAGCATCGGAACCGTTAGACTCCATTTTGTCACCGTGGGCGAAATGGAAGGTTACATCGGTAAAATAACCGTCTACGTCATTACCATAAATGTCGCTGATTTCATAGGCTACATTGCCAGTGCCTACTGTACCGGCATTACCGCTCACAGCATAGGGGGAACCGGTGGGATTGAGTACTTCGGAACCAACTGCGTATAAGGTAATCTGCATGTCAGCCACGTTAGCATCCGTAACCTTTTTTGTCGGTTTGTTCTGGGTAGGCTTGTCCTCATCACTGAGAGTGACGGCAGAATCCGTATTTTCGGGCATTTCGGCCGCGAAAACCTGCGTGGACAGCATAGAGACCGTCATAGCTACCGATAAAAAGGCAGCGAGAAAACGTTTTCCTCTTGCATGTTTCATAGTGTTTTCACTCCTCTTCTTTCATTCCCGCCAGTTGGCGGGTTCGGGCCCAGGGCATAGGGGAACCAGCTGGAATAAAAAAAGCGGTCCGACATGTCGGACAGGCCCAACAGCACCTTACCACAAAGAAAGAAGAAAATGCAAGATGTATAGTATACAAAATTCATAGGATATTTTTAGAACGGATATTTTTATCGGAACGTATTTTTACTTTATTAGATAAAATATCCTTTTTATGAATACTATTCAACGGTCCATTCTGCAAAATTGGAAGCCAGCACATGGTTTTTCAGGCATACAAACGAAAATGTCCCCCATAGGGGCCCGGTGTCAAGATCAAAACGGGCGAGTGTATGGTTTTGCAAGTCTTGCTCTACCACCGGAGCATAAACGAATGAAATGCCAAGCCCATCAGCAACCAGCGCTTTGATGGTAGAAAAGTCGCTAACCACCGTTAGGAATGCAAAATGCTGTA
>CAJKJS010000146.1 GCA_905200265.1 uncultured Oscillospiraceae bacterium | reverse complement strand
ATCGGGAATGACTCGTAAGGGCACATAAAAAAGCAAAGCCGGAAAAGAAACTCTTCCGGCTTTGCTTTTAAAAACGTTCTTAGCAAGAGGGGGTATCGTCCTTCATATTGGCAGGAGAGATTTCGCCCTGTTCAATCAAAGAAAGGAAAATTTCTGACAAAGCGGGGTCAAACTGGGTCCCTTCATTTTTACGGATCTGTTCGGCCGCATAAGAAACGGGCAGCCCTTTACGATAAGGCCGGTCGGATGTCATGGCATCGAACGAGTCGGCCAAGGCTAAACACCGAGCGGTGATGGGAATATCCTCCCTTGCAATGCCCGTGGGGTATCCTTTGCCGTCCCACCGTTCGTGGTGTCCCACTACGGCGGGGATCAGGTAATCCATAGAAGACAGGTGGCGGATCATGTCAATGGAGTTATTCACGTGGCCGCGCATGATCTCCATTTCCTCATCGGTGAGTTTTCCTTGCTTACTGAGGATAGCTTCGGAAATACTGATTTTGCCAATATCATGAAGTAATCCGGCTTCGTAAATCACCGATACCTGTTCATCGTTGAGCCCCGCTGCGACAGCCAAAATCGCGGCGTACCGGGCCACGTTACGGCTGTGGGCGAAGGTATAGTGGTCTTTCGCGTCAATAGCCGCCGTCAGAGAATTGATAATGGCATTGTTGCTCCGGCGGGTGGCGTTGGAGGATTTTTCCGTATGGGCAATGATGTATTGAGCCCGTTGGGCCGAATTTTGGAAGACAGGACGGGAGTTTTCAAAAATGCTGATGGTGTGTTTGCCGCTGTTTTTGGCGTTAAACACCGCCAGGTCGGCATTGTTCATCAGCTCTTTGGCATTGGAGGCCGCGTAGGGCGCTACGCAAATACCGCAACTGGCACTCAGCGGCTGAGGCGATGTGCCGTCGTTGAGTTCGTGGATCTTTTTCTGAATGCCCCTAGCTAGTTCTTCCGTGCGGCGCATGTCATATCCCGGCAGCAGGACAGCAAAAACTTTGCCGCTGTAACGGAATACCTTGCCGTTTTCCCCGGCGGTATGGGTCAGAATTTCAGCGACCCGGCATAGCACTTCGTCACCTTTTCGAGCACCGTTTAGCATGTTGTAGAGTTTTAGATCGTCCAAATCCACATACAAAAGGGCCAGGGACGACGACCGGCAGCGTTCAAATTCTTCGTTAATCTCTTCCACAAAATAGCGGTAATTGTAGACGTTTGTGAGATTATCGATACGCGCTTCGCGGTACATTTGTTCATACAGCGTCGCATGTTTGACAGCAATGGAAGCAATGGAACTCAGAGTGGTGAGAAATGTGAGTTCCGCATAGGAAAAGCGCAGGTTCCGTTCCCGGTTGGAAATGAGCAGTAATCCGGTAATTTCGCCACCGTTACGCATGGCCACCATGCAGTGCAAATCAAGAGAACGATACAGGTCCTGTTCTTCTTTCCACAGGGATAAATACAGGGGCGACCCTTTGAATTCTTCCAAAATTAGGTAGGGTTCCTGGTCATGCAGATACGTCAGACAAGGGCTGGTGGACGAGATGGAAAACGGCGTGGGCGCCAGTAAATCGGACGTATAACGGTTGATAAATTGACCGTTTTCCGGCAGGCACACGTTGATATGCCCGGCGGGGATTTCTTCACTGATCGTTTGCACCAGCTTTTCCATAATGGCGCCGGTATCAAGACTTTGAGAGGCAAAGTCGGAAAATTCCTTAATCAGCACATTTTGTTGTTCTTCCCGGGTAAACAGTACCCCAAGCAGCCGCCGCAGAAGGAAATACGAAATAGCCAGCAATAGGGAAAATACCACGACGACCCAGGTGGTGGCCGCGTTATCGTCCAGGCGTAGGGTGTCCATGAGCGTCGCTTTCAGAGGCGTGATAAAGTAGAGCGATGCCAGCGTGACCAGAGCGGCCAGTGCCAGTAACAGCACACTGCGGGACACAATCAGCGTCATGCGGAATAGGTGCCGTTTATAGAGCGCCCACAAAAGTAAGAGTGCGAACACAATGCCCGAAAGGGTATCCCAGGGGAATACGTTGTCGGGGATAATCTGCATCATATTCCCCACTGCCAGGGCCGCTAGGCCGATAATGAGGAATTTAAGCCCTGGGGAATTGGAACCTTGTTCCTTGACCGTATGGCGCAGCAGGATGAAAATGGCCACAATAATGGCGATGAGCAGGAATAGGGCAATATAAATCGGCCACTGCATATCATACAGGAACACATACTGCCCATCTTGTATCCGGTGGACCACCGGGGGTTTTAGGAAAACACTAAAGGCTTCGCACACCAAAATGACCAGCGTAATGAGAATGACAAAAATTTTGGTAAAAAAGTCATTGGAGCGCACAAACGTGCTGACAAATAAATAACAGAATAATGGTAAAGCAAAAAGTGCTAAGATGGAGACGTAAAACCAGAAATTCACCCCGGGGTACACCTGCAACCGCATGAGCACCGAAGCTCCGGTCCACAGAGTAAAGTCCAGCAACAGACAGATAAACGAAAGAATTTCGGGTGTTTTTTTGGAAGCTAAAAAGGTGATCGATAAAAGCGCGTAACACGCTAGCGCCGTCAGGTTTACATACAGAAAGGGGACGCTCATCACGGCGCCATCACCTCCTCATCCCGGAAGGTGTAGGTCTGTTCAAATTGCAGCATCTCTTTTAGATCCAGTACGCCGGGGTTGATTTTCGGCAGGGGTATGCCGGTTTTGGCTTCATAGGCGGCAATGAGTCCCGGTTTTAGTAAGGTGATTTGCAGCGGCTCCATACCCAGCATTTTTTTCAGGTCGGAATAATCGCTGTCAAAATAGCGGAAATACGCAGCCAGATGATCGGCCAGAATTTCGGCCTGCACCGCGCTTTTGCACAAGGCACGGGGCGAAACTTCCACATACATATGTAAAAAGGGACGATTATGGGAATTATATTCCTTTTTCATCAGCCAATTGCTGATATCAGCCCCCGATAGTTCGATGACTTCTTTCACACCGGCTTCGGTAATACGGGTAAACGATGCGATGTCAATTACAGAGGAGACACGGTCGTTAAAAATGAAGCGCGGCAGGCTGTTGCCCCCAGCTGAGACGCACCGGTATACGTCGCCAATGCGGTAGCGCATGAAGGCGCCTCCGTGCAATACGCTGATGACCAGTTCATAGTTGCGTCCGGTTTCTACACCGTCCATGAGACAAGTACGAGGCGTATAAGTGGGGTCAAACTGGCAGCGTTCCAGTTCGCTTTCGGGAATGAACTCATAAAAACAGGCATCGGGGAAAAACACCATGCCATTGTGCTCCCATGTTTCGCAGGCAATGCACGTGCTTTCCGTACCGGCGGCGATTTCCAGCGGCACGGTGCCCCAAGCTTCGGCCAAGTCCCTGGTATAGCAGCGGGAATCGGGGCCGGTATAGAAAAAGGCTTTTAAATGAAAGAGATCCTTGGGCAAAATAGGCCGTTTGTCGCGTTTTGAAATCGATTTAGCCCGCAAATAGCGCAGCGCGATGCGGGGACTGACTTTTGTTTTGCCGCCTCCATGGGAATGGCCGCCTGACAGGGTGCGGGTGAAATTTTCGGTAATAAAATGAGCAACGCTGCCTACGCCGAAGAAATAATCGATTCCCCCTTGCATGCCTTTGGAAAAGCCTTCCTGAATACGCCGGCTAAAGCTTTCTTCCTTGGTTTCATTGGGGTCAGGTAACCACTCATACGCAATGGTTTCACTCAGAAGCGAAGGCATCAGCCCGGTGGCGTAGGGTAAGGGAGCCCCACCGTACAAAATCCGGTCGCCTTTTTTTACCCGGACATCGCCTTTTTTCCGGCTACAACCCAAAATGGATAAGGTAACCAGGTGATGACGGTAGGTGTCCAGCATAGAACGGGTGTAGGGCGCTACTTTAATGGGGCGTAATCCGCCTTCCCAGGTTGTTTGAATCCAGATAATCGGTTCCCCGGGTAGGCCGTCTTTGGATTTTGACAGTAAATGCGGGGCATAGTCATGGTAACGGGTCAGGGGCAGCATGCGCCGCAGCTCATCCGCATTTTTGGGCCTTTGCCCATGTAGCAGCGCTTGCCCAAGACTGCTTTCGTTCCACAGCCGCAGTTGTTCGGCGAGCAGATGGTGCTGCACATACATATATTCCGATAGGGAAAGATCCAGATAGCCGCAATATTCATTCCAGATCTGTTCCCGACTTTTGCATTTCAGTTCCTCCTGAAAGCGCATGGGATACCTCCTCCATTCTCTTCCCATCTAAAAACAAAAACCGCTCGATTCGTCCTATCGATTGGTCAGAATCATGATTCATTTGGATGACGGCTACTCCGCCATCTCGGAATTAAAAAGGGCGTGTGCTGACAATACGTTTCATACCCCGTAAGTACCCGTGGGAAAATGATTCGGTCTTCAAACAGGGCCAGGAATACATTGAGTATGCTGTAAAGGGCTGCTGCTGTATAAGGCAATCCCACACTGGGGCACAGGCAAAAAAGCAGCACCGCCATCCACCACACACCCGGGTGACGGCAAAACCGGTATTGTCCGCCGGTAAAGACTGGCCGTTTTTTGCCGGTTTGTGTATAACCTTCTTCTTTAGGAAAAGAAAAGAACAACGCCCACAGAAGCAAGAAAAAAGCCCCTATCCCCAACAGGCCGAAAAAAATACGCACGCTAGGGTGCGGCAGTAAGGGGGAAAAAGGGGCAACCTGCCCGATGGTAGCGGCGACAAGCAACAGACAGCCTACCGGGAACAAAAACGACATCCATGTTTGGTGCGGCCGCAGTTCACAGGCATCATATAGGAAAAAAAGGAAAAAAGCCGCAACACCCAGCAGAAGGCGAACATCGTCCGGGGCCGTTCACCTACGGGCGCAATCACGCGGAAGGCGCTA
>CAJKJS010000145.1 GCA_905200265.1 uncultured Oscillospiraceae bacterium | reverse complement strand
TTGGACGTGGTTTTCTGGTCGATGGAAATGGCCGGGGACAGCCCGGTGATTTCGTCCACATCGGGTTTGTCCATCTGCCCCAGGAACATGCGGGCATAGGACGACAGGGATTCCACATACCGGCGCTGGCCCTCGGCGTAAATGGTATCAAACGCCAGGGACGATTTCCCCGAACCCGACAACCCGGTGAGCACCACCAGCTCGTTGCGGGGAATATCCAGGTCGATATTTTTCAGGTTATGCACCCGCGCGCCGCGGATGCGAATGCTTTTTTGCTCCATATCTCCATTTCCTTTCCTTCCCCGAAGGGATTAGGACCCCTGTTGCAGTTTTTTGATCTTGTCGCGCAAGTAGGCGGCGTGTTCGAATTCCAGCAGTTTGGCAGCCGCCTTCATTTCCTTCGTAAGCTGGTCGATTAGCTGGCGGCGCTCGATGGCCGACAGGGGTTTTTCCTTCTTTTTGCGGCGGGTACCGTCTTCTTTGTGACTGGAGATTTCCAGAATTTCAGCCACATCTTTCGAAATGGTACGAGGGGTGATACCGTGTTCTTCATTATACCGCATCTGCTTATCCCGACGGCGCAGGGTTTCGCGAATGGCCGCTTCCATGCTGGGGGTAACAGAATCGGCGTACATGATCACGGTGCCTTCGCTGTTCCGTGCGGCCCGGCCGATGGTCTGAATCAGGCTGCGTTCACTGCGCAAAAAGCCCTCTTTGTCGGCATCGAGAATCGCCACCAGGGATACTTCCGGAATGTCCAATCCTTCCCGCAGCAGGTTGATGCCCACCAGTACGTCGAATTCCCCAAGCCGCAAATCACGGATGATCTCCATACGTTCCACGGTATCGATGTCGTGGTGCATATAGCGCACACGAATGCCCATATTGTCGAGGTAATCGGTAAGGTCTTCCGCCATTTTCTTCGTCAGAGTGGTAACCAGCACCCGCTGTTTTTTCCCGGTGCGCACATGGATTTCCGAAATCAAATCGTCGATCTGCCCCTCCGACGGGCGCACACTGATTTCCGGATCAAGCAGCCCTGTAGGTCGAATGACCTGTTCCACCACCTGGGCGCTTTTTTCCTTTTCCAAATCGCCGGGAGTGGCGCTGACGAAGATCACCTGGCCGATATGGTCGTAAAATTCATCAAAATTCAGCGGCCGGTTGTCATACGCCGACGGCAGCCGGAACCCGTAATCCACCAGTGCCTGTTTACGAGCGCGGTCACCGGCATACATACTACGCACCTGGGGCAAGGTAACATGGGATTCATCCACAAACAGCAGAAAATCGTCGGGGAAATAGTCGAGCAGCGTAAACGGCGCGCTGCCCGGTTTGCGGCCGGAAAGCACCCGGGAATAGTTTTCGATGCCTTTACAAAAGCCGATTTCTCCCAGCATTTCAATATCGTACATCGTACGCTGTTCAATACGCTGGGCCTCGATAAGCTTATCGTTTTCTTTAAAATACGCCACCCGGGCATGCATTTCGTCTTCAATCTCTTTTAAGGCGCGCATCATCTTTTCCCGCGGCACAATGTAATGGGACGCAGGGTAAATAGCCACGTGCTTTAAGTTGGCCTTAAATTCCCCGGTGACGGCGTTGATCTCCGTAATACGGTCCACTTCGTCGCCAAAAAACTCCACCCGAATCACGGTATCGCTGCTTTCCGCGGGCCAGATTTCCACCACGTCGCCGTGCACCCGGAACTTGTTACGGGCAAAGCCAATGTCGTTGCGCTCGTATTGCAGTTCTACCAGCTTTTTTAGCAGCTCGTCCCGGTCTTTTTCCATGCCGGGGCGCAGGGAGATGACCATGGTGCGGTAATCGATAGGGTCACCCAGGCTGTAAATACATGACACACTGGCCACAATGATCACATCCCGCCGCTCCGATAGGGCCGACGTGGCGGAATGGCGTAGTTTGTCGATTTCGTCGTTGATGGCGGAGTCCTTTTCGATATACGTATCCGTTGTAGCAATATACGCTTCCGGCTGGTAATAATCGTAGTAAGAGACAAAATACTCCACGGCGTTTTCGGGGAAAAAGGCCCGAAATTCCGAACACAGCTGGGCCGCCAGGGTTTTGTTATGGGCCAGCACCAGCGTGGGGCGGTTCACCCGGGCGATCACATTGGCCATGGTGAAGGTCTTGCCGGAACCGGTCACCCCCAACAGGGTCTGTTCTTTGTCGCCCGCTTTTAGCCCCTGCACCAGCTGCTCAATAGCCTGAGGCTGGTCGCCGGTGGGCTGATAGGGAGCCGTTAGCTTAAAGGCACCCGGTCCGATCATACAAAGGCCTCCTTTCGCCTGGAAAACACCGTTTGGTTATAAGAACAAATGTTCTTTGCCGTTTCATTCTACTTCATTCTGCCCCGTTTGTCAAGGCGATACACCTACCCTCTAAAAGGAGCGAAAAGAGCAGGTTTCTCACCCTTTCGAACTAAATAGCCGGCATAAAAACTCCTGCTTCTAATCGATGAGGCAGGTATAAGATAGAATACCGGCTGTGATCAATCACAGCCGGTTATGGACCGCCCCCGTTTTACCGGTGCATGCTCGTTTTATAATCCAAAAGATTCCGGTAGAAACCATAACACCGGCTGTATTCAGGATCACATCATTGATATCAAACATTCTGCCAAAAACGGGCTGGAGCAATTCAATCAGAAGCACCACACTAACCCCTGTCAACATCGTTTTTCTCCCCGTTGTGTGAGGCCAGGATAATAAATAGAGCGGACCAAAAGGTAGAAACATCAGAAAATTCCCGATTTGCTCCTGCGTGAATAAATGGAAGAAATCGGAAAATCCAGGAGAGGAGCCCCGTCAACAAGCTAAAAGGGAGAGCCTGTAAAAAATAGCCCACATAGGTGTCAAAAAAGAAGTATTGGAAAGTCATCTCTTCGGGAAAATACATGGCTCTTTTCCTTTCGTCCACCCGTTTTACCCTTAACAATTTTCGGTCTAATTTTTCAGTACACAAATTCCGCTCCATCAGCGGCAGAAGAACCGTGAACGGAAAAGATCGCATCTTCGGTGGCAGCCTTCAAAAGCCCCGCACCGTTCATACTCAAAAATTCATCCCCAGCCAAAATCAGGTGGTCGCTCATGTGACAGTCGATACTGTCCAGTGCGCGGTACACTTCCCGGGTAGCCTCCATATCCCCGGCGGAAGGTACCGGCGAACCACTGGGGTGGTTGTGGGCCAAAATGGCGCTGTCGGCGTTATAGGCCACCACCAGCCGCACCAGATCCCGCACATAAACGGGCGCCGTGCGCACCGACCCTTCCCGCACAATGCCGCAGTACAGTTTGCGGCCACGGCTATCGAGCAGCAGGAGTCCCACGGCTTCTTCTTTGCGCCCCAGGAATAAGGGAGACAGCATTTGATACGCGGTTTGGGCATCGACAACACGGTCGCCCGTTTCGTTTTGCTGGCGCAATAGTTCCCGGCACAAGGGCAAAAGCAGCTTCAGTAATACCGCCGTATTGGGCCCCACACCGGGCACTTGTGTAAGTTCTTCTACCGGGGCGCTGCACACGCCGTACAGATTGCCAAAGCGGTCCAGTAACCGGTGAGCCAGGGGATTCACATCCCCCTGAGGGATAGCATAAAACAGCAGCAGTTCCAACACCACATGGGGTTCCATATGGTCCAGGCCACTTTTTAAAAAACGGTCTTTCAGCCGCTGGCGGTGACCGGCGTGCACCTGACCGGGGGATTTTGCTTTTTCTGCCATGCTGCATGCTCCTTTCCCAGAGAATGGGAATTCTGGTTTCATTATACTCCCGGCCGTCGGGTTCGTAAAGCCGTTTTTATGCCCAGGAAAAGGCTTGTGTTCGAAAAGGCGCGGGCGTATAATGGAGAACGAACAACGGCCCGATAAAGGAGGACCCCATGAAGACCGTAACCATTGGAAAAAACGATGCCGGCCAGCGGCTGGACCGGTTTTTGACCAAACGTTTTCCCCATTTGCCCGTTTCGCTGCTGTATAAAGCCATTCGGAAAAAAGACGTAAAATGCAACGGCCGCCGGTGCCATATTGATGACCGGCTTAAGGAAAACGACGTACTGACCCTGTATATTAAAGACGAACTATTGGGCACCGAACCGGAACAGTACGATTTTATGAAAGCGCCGGTGAAGCTTTCCATCTTATATGAAGACGAAAACATTTTGCTTCTGGATAAAAAGCCGGGGCTGTTGGTGCACCCCGACGAAAACTACCATTTTGATTCCCTGATTGCCAGAGTGCAGCACTATCTGTATGACAAAGGGGAATACGACCCGAAAAATGAGCAGTCCTTTGCCCCGGCGCTAGTCAACCGCATTGACCGGAATACCGGCGGTATTGTGGTAGCGGCGAAAAACGCCGAAAGCTTGCGGATTTTGAACGAAAAATTCCGCACCCGGGAACTGGACAAACTGTACCTGTGCCTGGTGTGGGGGCATATGCCGAAAAAGGAAGACACCTTGCAGGCATACTTGTGGAAGGACGAAAAACACAACCGCGTGTATGTTCACGATGCCCCGATGCCCGACGGCCGCACCATCCGCACCCGGTACCGGGTACTAAAGGAAAAGAAAGACATGTCGCTACTGGAAATCGACCTGCTCACCGGGCGCACCCACCAGATTCGGGCCCACATGGCCCATATTGGTCACCCATTAGTTGGCGACGGCAAATACGGCAAAAACGCCGACAACAAAAAGGTGGGCCTATCTTGGCAGGCGCTGTATTCGTACCGGCTGCGCTTTGCATTTACCCAGGATGCCGGGCTGCTCAATTATTTGCAGGGGAAAACCTTCACCGCCGGGGACGTGTGGTTTTTGCCCACGTTTGAAAAAATGCCGAACGTTTGAGGCAAAAAGGAAAAAAGCAATAGCTCAATATCATTAAACTAAGCGTCTTTTCAAAAATAAATATACCTCACCTGTCCCGCTTTGGGACAGGT
>CAJKJS010000144.1 GCA_905200265.1 uncultured Oscillospiraceae bacterium | reverse complement strand
GAACCGAGTGGCCCCGGAATACCAGGCTACCTGGCAAGCGGCGGATGGGGAACCATATCGTCAGGCGCTACAGGCCTTTTTACAGAAAAAAGGGGTGATGCAACCCGGCAGCCGCGTAGCGGATATAGGTTGTGGGGTGGGTAAATACGCGAAGATGTTTGTGCAGGCCGGGTGCCGGGTTACTTTACTGGATGAGGCGGAGGAAATGCTGCGGTATGCTAGGCAAAATATGGCTCAATTGGGCGGAGAGTGGGAAACCCTTTGCTGCAATTTTGCAGGCATACGGGGCACCGAAGTGGACTGGTACAAACAGTTTGATACGGTTTTTGCTTCCATGTGTCCGGCTATTGACAGCCCCGAGGCCGTCGCTGCCTTGTGTCGTATCGGACGCCGCCACGGGATGATTACCCGGTTTGCCCGTATGGAAAACCAACTGGAACAGACGGTTTGTCAGCAATTAGGGCTGCCGTGCCAAATACCAGACAAGGAATACGATTTTCTGGTGAAAGCCGTGCGGCAGCAGGGATACCTACCGGAGGTGACTTTTCAGGACCATAGCTGGAAAAACCAGCTTACCCCCGAACAGGCCGCCGAAAAAATCATACGGGGCCAGGGAGAGAACATGACGCCGGCGCTGCAGGAAGCGGTGCGGGCCCTTACCCGGGAAATATCCGGGAAAGATGGAAGGGTGACCGAAACCGTACAAGCCGAAGCGGTGTGGATTTATTGGCGTATGGCTGAATAGAAAGGAAGGAAAGAGAGACATGGAGAAAGAAATTTGGGAAAAAGCAGTTGCTTTTCATGGACATGCCTGTCCGGGACTGGCGATTGGTGTGCGGGCCGCCACGCTCTTGCAAGAACAGTGGCACATAACCCGGGGAGAAGACGAAGAACTTGTTTGTATCACAGAAAACGATGCCTGTGGTGTGGATGGCATTCAGGCCCTTTTGGGTTGCACGGCGGGAAAAGGCAATTTGTTGTGGCATATTACGGGGAAAATGGCATTTTCGTTTTATGAACGGAACAGTGGTCGCGCTTGCCGGATGGTGCTCATCGCGCAGCAGGGTTCACGCAGCCGCGAAGACTACCAACACTACCTACTGGAAGGTCCTGCACAGGAAATTTTTACAATAGAAAAACCGAGGTTTCCCTTGCCAGCCAAAGCCCCGCACTATGATTCCTGCCGGTGTGAAAACTGCTCCGAATGGACAGCCGAACCCTATATCCGGTTGCAAAAGGGAAAGAAAGTATGTATCGATTGTTATCGGGACGAAAATCGCAACCAATAAGGAGAGAAAAAGAAGATGAAAATGAAAAAAGGAATTGCAGTGCTGGTAGCCGCATGTCTGTGCCTGATGAGTGTTAGCTGTGCAACGCCGTCGGATTCGACGGAAAAAACGGATGGGCAGTCACAAGAATCGGCCGGTACACGTACCTTTGTGGATTCTGCGGGGCGGGAAGTCGAAGTACCTGAAACCATTACCCGTATTATTCCGTCCGGGGATATGGCGCAAATGTTTTTGTGGCCGCTGGCTGCGGATGAACTGGTGTCAGTGGCTACACCGGTAACAGAAGAACAGGAAAAATACCTGGGCACAACGGCCCGGGATTTACCGGAAACCGGAAACCTGTATAAAACCGGTAGCGAACTGAATGTGGAAGAAGTCGCATCACTGGATGCGCAAATTATCATTGATTTTGGCGAAGCCAAAGATTCCATTACCGAAGATTTGGACAATTTACAGGAACTACTGGGCATTCCCTGTGTGTTTATTGAAGGGGGCCTGGAAGATTCTGCCGAGGCCTATCGCATGCTGGGCGAATTGCTGGGCAAGGAAGAACAGGCCGAAGAACTGGCCGCGTATATTGATACGGTCATAGATACCACCCAGCAGGTATTTAAAACCACCGAAAAAAAAGAAGCTGTGATTCTCAGTGGGAGCGACGGGCTCGGCTGTGTTGCCTCGGGGACCTATTTTGATGAAGTGTGGGCGTATATGCTGAAAAATGTGGCGCAAGTTGATGACGCACAGATGTATGCCTCCACCAGTATCGATTTTGAACAGTTGGCCTCTTGGGACCCGGACTATCTGTTTTGTTACAACGGCGCCGATCCGAAAGAGTTGTCACAACGAGCCGAATGGTCACAACTGTCAGCCGTACAAAACGGCCAGTGTTATGCGGTGCCAGAAGGCCCGTACAGCTTTGTTTCGCCCCCTACCGTTAACCGGTATTTGGCCATCATCTGGATAGCGGATCAAGTGTACCTGGGTGTGTTCCCCTGGGATACCGAACAGATGGTGAAGGAATACTATCAGCTGTTTTACCATTATACACTGAGCGATGCGGACTATGACGCCCTGATGGGGGATGAAAGCGGGGCAACCAAATCGTGAGCGGGGTCGAAAGACAGAAAAAAGCCGGTCATAAGGTCATATTGGCAGGTATGGCACTTTTCCTGCTTCTAGTGATGATAGGGTCTTTTTTACTGGGCCGGTATGGGATATCCCCCCTGGATTTACTAAAAATTTTATGGAGCCGGGTTGTACCGGTATCTGTTTCTTGGGAACCGATCACCGAAAACATTGTGTTGTATGTGCGCCTGCCTCGTATTTACATGGCGGTATTGGTGGGCGCCGCCTTATCGGTGTCAGGCGCTACTTACCAGTGTATGTTCCGTAACCCCATGGCAGCCCCGGATATTTTGGGAGCTTCCACCGGGGCGGCTTTTGGAGCAGCACTGGCCATTGTAACAGGACTGAGCCATACGGCGATTTTGGTGTGTGCATTTGTTTCCAGTTTACTGTGTATGGTTCTGGTGATGCTATGCGGACGGCTAAACCGTGGCAATCCGGTGCTGGGGCTTATTTTATCGGGCATTATGATTAGTTCCTTATTCCAAGCGGCTACATCGTACCTGAAAATGATTGCCGATCCCAACGACACCCTGCCAGAAATCACCTACTGGCTGATGGGGTCGCTGTCAGGCGTTTCCTTAGATGATTTTACCTATGTATGGATTCCGTTCCTCGTAGGGTTTGTGCCGTTATTTTTCCTGCGGTGGAAACTCAATCTGCTTACACTGGACGAAGACGAAGCCCGCACCATGGGGGTCAATACCCGGCGACTGCGGGCGGTGGCCATTTTCTCTTCCACCTTATTAGTGGCCGCCAGTGTGGCGGTAAGTGGTGTGATTGGATGGGTAGGGCTTGTCATTCCTCATATGGCACGCAAAGCGGTAGGCAGTGACTGCCGGGTATTGCTGCCGGCTTCAGCCCTATTAGGCGGCAGCTTTTTGCTATTGGTGGATGACCTGGCCCGTACCTTATATACCACCGAATTACCGCTGGGTATTCTAACAGCGGTCATCGGGGCGCCATTCTTTTTGTATTTGCTTTCACGAAAAAAGGGGTGGTAACATTGTTGTTGGAGGCAAAAAACCTTTCCTATTCGTATAAAAAAGGAAAAGTTATACTAGAAGATATAAGCTTTTCTATCGATCAAGGGGAATACGTGTGCCTATTAGGCCCCAATGGGGTAGGGAAAAGTACCCTTTTTAAATGTATGTTGGGCCTACTGCCCGGTTATACAGGTCAGATTTGTTTGCAGGGGAAGGATATTCGAACACTTTCGCCCCGGCAACTGGCCCGGCAAGTCGCGTATGTTCCCCAGCAGACCCAGCATACCTTTGCCTATGCAGCGGAAGATGTTGTACTTATGGGAACAACGCCCTATACGAGTGCTTTCGCTTCTCCTGGTGAAAAAGAACGACGTACGGCACAGGCCGCCATGGAGCGGATGGGGGTCCTGCATTTATCCAACGCTCCCTTTACCCAGTTGTCCGGTGGAGAAAAGCAGCTGGTGCTAATTGCCCGGGCTCTCGCACAACAGGCCAGGTTGCTGTTTATGGATGAACCTACCGCCAGTTTGGATTATGGGAATCAAATTCGGGTGCTGGAACAAATCAGCGCTTTGACTCGGGACGGGTATACAGTGGTACAATCGACCCATAACCCGGAACAAGCCTTTTTGTATGCGAAACGGGTCTTGGCGGTAAAAGATCGGGGAATTTTAGCGGACGGAGATCCTAGCAAAGTCATGACCGGAGAAAAAATGCGGGATTTGTACGGAATTGATGTAGCAGTGGAAAGTCTGTACCACGACAGGGTGCGGGTGTGCGTCCCCGCCAGTCGGGTTTGCTCTTTATAAAAAAGCAGGCGAAAAGCCTGCTTTTTTTGTGCAAATAATGGTATTAGGGCTGGAAACAACAGGGGGAATGTGGTATAGTTAAAAGGAAATCGTGGAAACGAATAGGACGTGCTACGGATAATTTTTATAATTTATACGAGATGTATATGAGGTGTACATGGTGAAACAGACAGGAATCCTGTTTGATCTGGACGGTACTTTGTGGGATGCCAGCGAACCGGTAACAAAAATTTGGAATCAAATTTTGCAACGGGAACCGGAGGCCGAGGGTAAAACGGTTACGCTCGAGCAGATCGGCAGTTTTATGGGCAAAACACTCGAGCAGATTGCCGCCGAACTTTTTCCGGACAAAGAAGAGGAAGTGCGCATTCGACTGCTCAGAACGTGCTGCGAGGAAGAATGCGGGATTTTACAGCAAACTGGCGCTCGGCTATATCCGGGCGTACCGGAAACTTTGGAACAACTAAGTCAGACATATGCCCTTTTTGTGGTTAGCAATTGCCAAAAGGGGTATATCGAAGCATTTTTACAGGCGCATGGATTGCGCTCCTTGTTTCAGGACTGGGAGTGCAGCGGCCGCACAGGTTGTACAAAAGGAGAAAATATTCGCCGGGTAGTAGAGCGAAATGGAATCAAAAAAGCCATTTACGTCGGCGATACGCAATGGGATGGGGAAGCCGCAAATGAAGCAGGGCTTCCGTTTGTATATGCGTCTTACGGATTTGGAAATGTGCCGCAAGCGTCTTGGCAATTATCGGCGTTTTCGGCTTTGCCAGTATTAGCTGG
>CAJKJS010000143.1 GCA_905200265.1 uncultured Oscillospiraceae bacterium | reverse complement strand
CCTCTTTCCCAAAGGAAAGAGGCCCTTTTCTTTCTTGTACTTTATTTAAAGCAGCTTTCGTACAGCGACAGGATCTTGTCCTGATTTTCGTCGCAGATCAGCGCCACATAATTGCCGCTGACCGAAACCTTGCTTTTTTCCAGGGTGGCGTACACGTCCGGCAGATAGTCCTTCATCTGGCTTTTGCGGTTATCCAGCCGGGCCTGCAAAGCAGCGCGCACCGCTTCGGCGGCATCGCTGTCGTTCGCTTCCACCAGCATGATATCCGTGGCCTGAATGCCCGAAGCGTCGGTCAAACCGGCGTAGCTCTTGACATTCTTCTGGTCAATGCCGTACACCGACATCAGCATGTTGTCGGTCACATCATTGACATCGGAAAACTCATACGTGCCCTTGATTTCTTCCATGGCGGCTTTGACGTCTACGGTTTTGCCACTGGTGCTGCTACCATTGGAACAGGCACACAGCGCCACACAAAGCAGCAGGCACACAAGACCGCACAGGGTTCTCATTTTCTTCATAGTCATGTCCTCTTTTCTTGCATCATGGAAAAAGGCCATTACGAAACATGTGTACGCAGGTAGTCAACCCACGCTTTGGCGCCGGCGTCGGTGAAGTGCATCCCCATGCCGCCGTCTCCGCCGTCACTGCAGTACGAAGGAATCAGGCCGCCATCGGAATCTTTCATCACACTGGCCACGTCAACAAATTCGTATCCTTTTTCATTGCACATTTCTTTGAGCAACTTGTTGTAGGTGTCGATGTTCGTGTTGTTCAGGCTCTTGAGCTGGTGGCTCGTCAGCATGGGGGTCATGCTCTGCACGTAGATTTTCACATCCGGCGATTTTTCCAGGATGAGTTCAATCAGGGATTCCATATTGTCCCGGGCGCCATCCATGCCATACAGGCCAATATCGTTCATCCCCAGCATGATAAACACTTTTTTCGCACCGCTTTTGGCTACGCCGTCCTGCAAAGTGACCTGCTGGCCATTATACAGCGGGAATACGGCGTCCTGGCTATTTTCGTCCCACAGGGCGTTGCCGCTGCCCAGGGAACCAGCCGTCAAAAATTGGGCTTTGCCCAGCGCGTCGGGATGCGCCTGGCAGTAATAGGTGAGCCGCAGCGAAATGCTGTCGCCGATAAACACGGCGTCGTCAAAGAACGAAGCGCCTACATCGGCGCCGGTGGGCACTTCGCCTTCCGAAGAGCCTTCCGACGAAGACGGGGTGGACGAAGAAGGCGTCGAAGATCCATCCGCCGGTTCATCGTCCGGTTCTTCCGGCTGGGAGGGCTCGGTCGATTCGCCATCGTCTTCACCGCCATTGGTGCTTTCCTGTGCAGACGGCTGGGAAGACGACGTGCCGCCTTCGCCGGTGGTCTCCGGCGAAGAAGAACAACCAACAAAAGCCGACAGCGCAAGTAAAGCTGTCAAAAAGAGAGCGACGCGTTTTTTCATACTTTCAAAACCTTCCTTTCTCATGGGTGTCCTTTTTCAAAACGTACAGGATACCCGTCTATGCCAAGCGATTATGCTGTGCTTCCAGATTATAGCATGCCCCAAAACGAAAAACAACAACAAAAAAATCACAAAAGAATTTCAAAACGGCTACAATACAGGGAAAAGGATGGCTTCCCGTTTTTGGGAAGCCGTCGAGACCGATTATTCTTTCGGCGTCAGCGCAAAACTCAGTTCCGCTTTTACGCATAGTTTTCCATCGACAAACCCTTTGCCTTCCGCAAAATAAAACGGCGGGCGGGCTTTCACGATTTTGCAGTGGGTTTCCAGAGTGTCGCCCGGGCGGACCATGCCCTTAAATTTTGCATTGTTAATGCCGGTGTACAGGGTGTTTTTGCCCTTGACTTCGTCTTTCATCAGGGCGCAGCAGGTCTGCGCCATGATTTCCAGCTGGATCACGCCGGGCATGACCGGCATATCGGGGAAATGGCCCTGCAGGAAAAATTCATCGCCGTTTACATGGTAGCGGCCGATGGCTTCCCCGTCGGGGGTGAGTTCCGCTTCATCCAGGAGCAGCATGGGTTCCCGGTGGGGCAGGATCTGCTTGAGTTCTTCACGATTCATCGCGTTTCGTCCTTCCTTTCGTATCCTAAAGAGCGGGGAATCAAACAGGCCGCCCGCCGGGGGCGGCCCTTTTTTTGCTCAGATCTTCTGCTCAGATCTTCTTCATGACCAGGCAGGCGTTGTGACCGCCAAAGCCCAGGTTGGTGGAAATCGCATAGTCCAGTTCGGCTTTCTTCGCCGTGTTGGGGGTGTAATCCAGGTCGCAATCGGGATCGGGTTCCGTGTATCCGATGGTGGGGGGAATCACGCCCTCTTCCAGCGCTTTGGCGCACACAATGGCTTCAAAAGCGCCGGTAGCGCCCAGCATGTGGCCGGTCATGCTCTTGGTGGAGCTGATCATGGCCTTGCGGGCATTATCTTCACCCAGAGCCAGTTTAAACGCCTTCGTTTCCGTCATGTCATTGAGGTGCGTGCTGGTGCCGTGGGCGTTGATGTACAGTTTCGCGTCTTTCGGCATACCGGCTTCTTCAATGGCCAGTTCGATGGCGTGGGCCGAACCCTTTGCTTCGGGATCGGGAGCCGTCATGTGGTGGGCGTCGTTGGTGTTGCCATAGCCGACGATTTCGGCGTAGATATGGGCCCCACGCGCAACGGCGTGTTCGTATTCTTCCAGCACCATCATGGCGCCGCCTTCACCCATAACAAACCCGCTGCGGTTTTTGTCAAACGGAACCGAAGCTTTTTTCGGGTCGCTTTCCAGGGTCAGGGCTTTGCAGTTCATAAAGCCGGCGACAGCCAGGGGGTTAATGGTGGCTTCCGCGCCGCCGGTGATCATCGCGTCGGCATACCCGTAGCGAATGGCCCGGTAGGCTTCGCCGATGCAGTTGCAGGACGTAGCACAAGCCGTGGCAATGCACATGGAAGGACCATGGGCCTTAAAACGAATGGCGATGTTGCCCGAAGCAATGTTGGAGATCAGCATGGGAATGAAGTAGGGGCTGACTTTGCGCATGCCGGTATCCAGCCACTTTTTGTCTTCCGTCATGAAGGTGTTCATGCCGCCGATGCCGCTGCCTACATATACGCCCAGCCGGTCGCCGTCCACTTTGCCTTCAATGCCACTGTCGTTCATGGCCTGCACAGCGGCAGCCATGGCGTACTGGGCATACAGGTCGGTTTTGCGTACTTCGGATTTTTCCATGTACTGGGTGGGGTCGAAGTCTTTCACTTCCCCGGCCACGCTGACTTTGCAGTTGGGGTCGGCGGTAATGTCGAATTTATGGATGGTGTCGATCCCGCTTTTACCTTCGATCAGGGACTGCCAGGCGGTGGGCACGTCATTGCCCACGGGAGAAATGGCGCCCAGGCCCGTGATAACTACACGCTTACTCATGTCAAATTCCTCCGTATTATGCTAGTAGAAATAGTAAAGTATAAAGGGTGCCGGTTACATGCACATGCCGCCGTCTACGCGCAGCACTTCACCGGTAATGTACGAAGCCATGTCGCTGGCCAGGAACACCGCCGCGTTGGCAATATCTTCGGGACGGCCCATTTTCTTCATGGGAATACCGGTCAGAGCCGCGTCTTTCGCCGCATCGCTGAGCACTTCGGTCATCTGCGTGGCAATAAAGCCGGGGGCAATGGCGTTTACCGTCACATTGCGGGTCGCCAGTTCCTTGGCGATGGTTTTCGTCAGGCCGATGACGCCGGCTTTGGCAGCGGAGTAGTTGGCCTGGCCGGGGTTGCCCATCATGCCGGAAACGGAAGCAATGTTGATAATGCGGCCGCCCTTTTTCATCATGTGGCGGTACAGCGCATGCATGGTGTTGAACATGCCCTTCAGGTTTACGTTGATCACAGCGTCAAAGTCGGCTTCGCTCATGCGGACCATCAGGTTGTCGCGGGTGATACCGGCATTGTTCACCAGAATGTCGATGGTACCCATGTCGCGGATGACTTCCTTCATCACGTTTTCCGTTTCCGCAAAGTTGGATACGTCGCACACATATGCTTTGGCGCGCACGCCTTTTTCTTCAATGGCGCGAATGGTTTCGTCCACCACTTCCTGGGGGATGACGGCCACATACAAAATGGCGATATCAGCGCCCTGTTCGGCCATCGCGAGGCAGATCGAACGGCCAATGCCCGTGGCGCCGCCGGTTACGGCAGCAACTTTATTGGCAAGCAGTTTCATAATGTATAAACATCCTTTCGTTTCTAGTTATAAAGCGGCTCTTACAGGGCGCGCAGTGTCGTCAGGGTTTCATGTGGCGTATCGGCGTCTTCTACCCGGCAAACAACGGCTGCGGGCAGCGTCTTTTTCACCAGACCGGCCAGGGTTTTGCCCGGGCCGCATTCCACAACCACGGTCACGCCGTCGTTCCACATGGTTTCCAGCGTTTCCTGCCAGCGAACCGGGTGGTTCACCTGATCGGCAATATTCTGACGGATGCCCGCTTCGTCATCCGGATACAAAGCGGCCGTTTTGTTGGCATAAATGGGGGTAGCGGCGGCTTTCACCGGCGTTTCTTCCAGGTGCTTTTTCAGGTTTTCGGCTGCCGTATCCATAAACGGAGAATGGAACGCACCGGAAACGGCCAGCGGCACGGCACGGGCGCCGGCTTCTTTGCAATCTTTGCAGAAAGCGTCCAGCTGTTCTTTGTCACCTGCGCAGGAAACCTGTCCGGGGCAGTTGTAGTTTACCGGGAACACTTTGTCGTACTTTTCGGCCAGTTCGTTGACTTTTTCGTTGGACAGCTTCAAAATAGCCGCCATGCTGCCGCCGGTCAGGGCGGTGGCGTCGCTCATGTACTGGGCGCGGTGGCACACAAAGTCAAACCCGGTGGTCTCGTCCCATACACCGGCAAAGGTCAGCGCCGCAATTTCACCCAGGGAGAAACCGGCGACGCAGGCGGGTTCAAACCCGTTTTCCTGCAAAGCACGGGCCGCGGCCAGATCCACCGCATACACACAGGGCTGGG
>CAJKJS010000142.1 GCA_905200265.1 uncultured Oscillospiraceae bacterium | reverse complement strand
GCCCGCCTTCTGCCAGCGGCGCACCGCTTCGATATTTTCCGCCGGAATCCCCAGGTGCGTACCAAAGGTTCCGTCGTAATCACTGGCGATAACCCGAATCATGTGAACGTTCCCCCTTTATTTTTTCTTTTCTTCGGGCGGTTGTTGGCCGTCCGCTTCCTTCCCGTTATCCTCTTTCCCGCTATTGAGAAAATCGGCCAGCTTTTCTGCCAAGGGCTTTTTCTTTTTACGGGGTTTATACAGCCGGGCACTCACATCTTCATACAGCGCCAGCATGGTATCCACATTTTGGCGGATATCGTAGAGTTTGCGCACCCGGGCCCGTCCGAGCAGCCCCATTTGCTCCCGGTCTACTTTCGGCATGTGGTACATTTTTTTGAGCACATCCGCCACTGCCCCGGCATCCTCCACCGGAATGAGCCAACCGGTCACGCCGTCTTCCACGGTTTCCCGGAAACCATCCACGTTCCCGGCAATCACCGGCACGCCGCAGGACATGGCTTCCACTGCCGCTACCCCAAAGCTTTCGCTATTGTTGATGCTGGGCAACACGCATACATCCATCTGCCGCAGGGCGTCCGGCATTTGTTCCGGCGAAATGGCACCGCACAACTGCGCATTGGATAGGCCCAATTCTTTGATAAGGGCTTGCAGCGCATCCCGTTCGCTGCCGTCCCCATACAGGCGCAGGGACACCTGCTGCTGCTCCTGAGGCGGCAGGTTCTTCACAAACCGGGCAAAGCCGCGAATCAGGTATTCCTGGCCGTATTTCTTTTCCAGTGCTTTGGTGCAGCCCACCACAAACCCTTCGTGGCGATCCGTACCCGGGCTAAAACGCACCGTATCCACCCCAAAGGGCGTTACGGTAACGGGCTTTTCATAGCCGAAGAAATCGTGTACCCGCCCGGCCATAATGTGGCTGGTGGAAGCCACCGCATCGGCGGCAAACAGGTTTTTCTCCACCATTTTCTTAAACAGAGAATTGCTCTCCGGCGAATCGTACACATCCGACCCCCACACCGACAAAATGGTGGGATGCACCTTGGAACGGCGCATGAGCAGCCCGTAGCCCGTCGCATAGTGTACATTGACAATTTCGGCATCCATGGCGCGCACAGCCCGGCGCAAAGCCCCGGCATTGCTGATATACCCCCGCTGGCCGCCATCGGGCAGCAACGTCACCGTCACCCGGGGATCGATGAGCCCTTCCGGCGGTTTATGGTTGGGCAGGGTAATCAGCTGCACTTCGTGCCCCCGTTCACACAGCGCATTGACCCACTTGGCCGTGTGCACCGACTGTCCGGCCGAAACAAATGCAATTCTCACGTTTCATTCCTCTTTTCCGTCATCGCCAGCAGTACCGATGCGGCCTGCCGGGCTCGATGAACCCATTGATTTTCCTGTACACAAAACGGAATCCGTTCGGTCATCCGCTTATACTCCTCCCGCTGGCTCAGCATCTGCTGTACCAATTTTGCAAAAGCTTCTTCCCCGTCGTCACAACAGCGGCCCACCCCCCATGTTTCCAAAAAACGGGCGGTTTCGCCGCACCGGATGGCGGCAATTGGCAGCCCCCCGGCCAGATATTCCGGAATTTTCACGCTGAATACCGTTTTTTGATAGGCCCCCGGCCGCAACGGATACAGCGCTAAATCGTGCTGCGCGTATACGGCAGGCAGTGACACCAGCGTATCGTGCCGTACGGTTAGCCACTTGGCCCCCAAAAATGGGGCGAAAAAGGCTTCTTCCCCCGGGCGGCACACGACCGTAAGGGGATAAGCCCCCTGCCGGTTCAGCTTTTCAAAAGCCCGCAGCATTAAATCCGTTCCATACCGCCTGGAAACGCCGCCTACATAAATACATCGGTTCCCCTTTGGCTCCCCGGGGTAAAAACCGGCCCGCAAGAGAGGACAACCCGGTGGCAACGGATAGAAAGGAAAAAGTCCTCGTGCCCGGCCAAAGGATTCCGTCGGCACAAAAAAAGTGGTAACCTGTCGCCGCAGCCACTGCTGTTCGGCCGTGGTAACGGCCCGCACAAGGGGTTGTTTGCTTTTTTCCAGCCATGAACGCCCCTGCCATACTTCCGGATAAAAACAGGCGGCATCCCGGTAAAACCAGCCAAAGGGCACCTGTTTTTCCACTGTGATTCGGTGCAGCAACCGGTATTCCCAAAAGTTCCGCACCGGACCGGACGGCCCTTCCGCATAGCAAAAAAGCGGGTTTTCTTTTTTTAAAGCCTGCCAAAACCGTTCCCGCTGCCGGGCCCGCTTTGGAGTATCCGGTTCGCCCCACAGACTGATAACCCGGTATCCCAGGGACTGGAATGCCTTTTCCATGCAAACAGGCCGCACCGCGGAACCGGAACAAGGGGACATTTCGCGGTTTCCATACGATACAAACAGCATCGTTTTCATTTGGCGCCCCCTTTCGCTTTATAGCGGCTATAGAGCCAGAACGCCACATAGACGCCGCTTTGCAGCAAACTACAAGCGCCAAGGAAAGCCCCAAAGCCCCAGCCAAACAGCCGGGCGCCGAAACTCGCCAGCAAAATAGCCAGCGGCAGCATGATCTGGAACATCATGGTTTTTTTCCGGTCTCCACAGGCCGCGGGAATGCCCGTTAACGGAATGACCACAAACCGTACCGCAAACAGCGGTACCATAAAGGGAAGCACCTGCCCCAAGCCCCGCCAGTTTTCTCCCAAAAACCAGGTAATCAGCGGTTCCCCATAAAAAAATAAAACGGCAAAGGGTACCGCTCCCACCAGGGCCAGCATCCCCGTTGTTTTATAAAACCAGGGCAGCAGCGTGCCCCCTTGATTCCTTTCTTCCACCGCTTTTTTCATCACAATTTGCGAAAAAGAGGAGGAAACAATGCTGGAAGGAACGCTTAGTAGGGTCACGCCCCGCTGGGCCAGTGCCGCTTTTTGT
Organism: uncultured Oscillospiraceae bacterium; assembly: GCA_905200265.1. Lineage (GTDB taxonomy): Bacteria > Bacillota > Clostridia > Oscillospirales > Acutalibacteraceae > Heritagella. The sequence goes on along the minus strand of CAJKJS010000142.1, from coordinate 2,090 downwards.
GCTTCAAACAACGCCGACGAAGCCAGTGGCAGCAAACTGCACGCCATACCCGCCGAAACGGCCCCCGGCAGCAAATAAAACGGAAAATCCCGCAACCGGCGGGCTGTACCGATTACGTCCCGCCAAAACGGCCATTTGATAAGCTTTTTGCCGCAGGCAGTCACATAGTAACCAAGAAACGGGACCGCCCCTACCACCAGGGAAGCGAGGGAACCAGCCAAAAGCCCTCCGGCGCCCCATCCGGCAAAACCGCCCCATACCTGTACCCCTGCAAGTACCGCCGCCCGGCCAAGATCGGCCCAGGCCGTAAAGCGGAATTTTTCTTTCCGCACGGCATAGGTGCGAAACGCACTGCCAAGCCCTGTGAGGAACAAAGCCGGTGCTACCCACTGCAAAATGGACGGCTCCATAAGCCCTAAGGCCCCGGCAATCGGATAGGCCGCCAACCATAAAATAAGCCCTCCGGCTACCGACACAAGCCCGCAGGCAATAGCGGCTGCCGCGGCCGCTTTTTCGGCTTCATCGGCCGAAGCGACGACCAGCGCGGCATAATCGTACCGCAAACAGGCCCCCTGTCCCAAAATAGACAGCAAACTGGTAAACACTGCATAGGGAGCAAACGCATCCGGCGGGATTAACCGGCCGAGATATGGCTGGGTGAATAGGGGCAAGAACTGGGAAGCGGCAGACGCTGCCGTCAGCGCCGCCGCTCCCCGAAATAATTTTCGATTGAACCGGGAACGGACCATCGGCCGAAAACTCCTTTTTGCTGGGCCGGCAGTACCCTTCCCTTACGAAAGCGGCTGTCAGTCCTGATTTTCGGTGATGGAGCCAATGCTGCCCATTTTCAGGTAGGCATTGATGAACCCGTCGATATCGCCATCCATAACGTTGGCAATATTGCCGCTTTCATACCCGGTACGCGTGTCTTTCACCAGCGTATAAGGCATGAATACATAGGAACGAATCTGGCTGCCCCAGGCAATTTCCTTCTGTTCGCCCTTAATGTCTTCGATCTTGTCCAGATGTTCGCGTTCCTTGATTTCCACCAGTTTGGAAATCAGCATTTTCATGGCCACATCGCGGTTCTGGTACTGGCTGCGTTCCACCTGGCACGAAACCACAATGCCCGTGGGAATATGGATCAGACGCACAGCCGAAGACGTTTTGTTAACCTTCTGGCCGCCGGCGCCGCTGGCACGGTACACTTCCATGCGGATATCTTCCGGCTTTACCACCACGCTGGTATCTTCCTCGATTTCCGGCATGACTTCCAGGGAAGCAAACGACGTATGCCGCCGCCCGGACGCATCAAAAGGCGATACCCGCACCAGACGGTGCACCCCGGATTCGCTCTTCAAAAAGCCATAGGCATTTTCGCCTTCGATCAGAATCGAAGCACTTTTCAGCCCGGCTTCTTCGCCGTCGAGATAATCCAGTGTGGTGACCTTATAGCCATGGCGTTCTGCCCAGCGGTTGTACATACGATACAGCATGCTGGCCCAGTCCTGGGCTTCCGTTCCGCCGGCACCGGCATGGAACGTCAAAATGGCATTGTTGGCATCGTATTCCCCAGTCAGCAGGGTCGTCAGCCGCAGCGTTTCCAGATCTTCGGTAAATTTCGAAAACTCTTCCTTAATTTCGTCCACCATGGAAAGGTCGCCGGCTTCATCCCCCATTTCGATCAGGGTCATGATGTCGTCATACAGCGCCGCCAGTTTTTCGTATTTTTCCACCTTTGCCTTCAGGGCCGCGGTTCTTTGCAGCACTTTCTGGGTATTTTCCGGCACATCCCAAAATCCGGGTGCGGCCGCCTGCTGCTCCAGCTTTTCGATCTCTTCCCGGGTCTGTTCCAGTCCCAGGTCGTCGCTCAGTTCCCGCAGTTCCGGTTCCTTTTCGCGCAGGGCCTGTTTCAACTCTTCAAATTGCAGCATTTCTTCTTCATCCTCTGTCACATATGGTATTCATATGGTATTAGCTGCCTGCTTTGGCGCATACGCATACTTATTTTTTATTATAAAGGAGAGATACCGGCTTGTAAAGAGTGAAAATCCCGCCTTTTTGGGGGCCAATTGTAAAAAAAAATGAAA
>CAJKJS010000141.1 GCA_905200265.1 uncultured Oscillospiraceae bacterium | reverse complement strand
GAGCAGCAGCGTGACCCCCGGGATTCCGGCCGCACCGGATACCCCAATGGACAGCGGCGTAACCGGCACCGCAACACCGGTAAAAGCGCTGCATAAATTCACAGCCGCCAAAGCCGCCCACCCCAGCAGCATCGATGTAACGGTGTGCAACAGGGCTCGTTTTCGCCCGCACAGTTTTTGCACGATCCACAGGCACAAAAACACCCCGCCGCACACCCAGAGAACCGCCGAATCCAAGCTTTTCGCCCTCCTTCCCGATTTGGATTCAGAAAGGAGCAGCCTGCACATGGTTCTGCCGGGCCTGCCGCAGTAAAAAGCGGTACCGGGCCCACAGGGCGCGGTTTTCAAAAATACAGGCGTCGATCAGATCTTCGTCGGTTTCCTGGCAAAACCAGGCTTCATTACAGGCCAGCTGCCGGGTCACTTCGCGGATCTCCTCCACAACGCCGTCCCTCGTTTCCCGTTCCTCTCGTTCCCGGGGCAGGGCCGCCAGTTTCAGCGCCAGTTCCATAACAGCACTCCACCTTTCCATTTGTTTTAGGATATGCTGTCATTGTGTGCGATTATACCGGCGCTTATACAAAGGCGCCTTCGCTTTCGGTCGGTTCAAAGTCAATTTTGCCGCTGGCCACGTCGGCCGATACCACCCGGATGCGCAACGGGTCCCCGATGGTATACGTCCGCCCGCTCATACGGTCAAATAGTTTTACGTTGCCGTCGTATTCAAAATCGGCCCCGACAAAGCTTTCACAGGGTACAAACCCTTCGGCGCTGCTTGCTAGCTGCACAAACAGCCCCCGGCGGATCACGCCGCTGACGGCGCCGTCAAATTCTTCGCCGATATGCCCGCGCATAAATTCCGCCATATAGCAATCTTCGGCGCTGCGTTCCGCCGTCATGGCCCGCACTTCCAGCCGGGACGATTCAGCGGCCGCCGTGTCACACGGGGCGGCAAACCGGCGGCGTACCTCTTCGGGCTTTTCCTTCTCACACAGGGCCGTTAACACCCGATGCACCATCAAATCGGGGTACCGGCGAATGGGCGACGTAAAGTGGCAGTAATCCGCCAGCGCCAACCCGAAATGGCCCACCGGTTCCACCGCATACCGCGCTTTGTCCATGGTGCGCAATACCTGGGTATTGACCATGCGCTGGCTGGGGGTATCCTTCACCCGGTCCAAAATCGCGGCGAAATCTTTGGCCGACGGTTTGTCCTGCATCAGTTCTTTACATGGAACGCCCAGCGCCTGCAACAAATCTTGCAGCAAGTCGATCCGCCGGCGTTCCGGCTGGCCATGAATCCGGTACACAAACGGCACATTTTTTTCCTGTGCCAGTTTGGCGGCGGCGGAGTTTGCCAGGATCATCAGCTGTTCCACCATGCCCTGGGCTTCGCCCTGTACCCGGGGCTGCACGTCGATACACACGCCGTTTTCGTCCAGGGTGAATTTCGGTTCCACCGAGGATAAGTCCATGGTGCCCCGGGCACGGCCGTTACTTTCCAAGATGCGGGCCAGTTCTCTCGCGGCGTTGAGCCCCCGGCGTACCGGCGCGTACTTTTTCTGCAATTCCTTATCCGCCGTGCCGTCAAACAGCCGGTTTACTTCGTCATACACGCCCCGCACTTTGGAGCAGATCACGCTTTTGTGGAACGAATACGACAGTAGATTCCCGTCCCGGTCCACTTCCATAATGGCCGACAGCGTCAGTTTTTCGGTGCCGGCATGCAGCGAACACGAACCGTTCGACAGGGTTTCGGGCAGCATGGGCACCACCCGGTCGGCAAAATACACCGACGTGCCGCGGCTGATGGCTTCCTCATCGATCACGCCGCCCATGGGCACATAATGGGACACATCGGCGATGTGCACCCCCACTTTGTACCCCCGGCGGGTACGGCTGACGCTGATGGCGTCGTCCAGGTCTTTGGCGTCGGCCCCGTCAATGGTAAAAATACTCTTGCCCCGCAAATCAAGCCGGCCGCGCAGTTCTTCTTTCGTGATGGGGCGGCTGCCGGATTCTTCGGCGGCTTTTTTCACTTCTTCGGGGAAAAAGGCCGCAATCCCGTTTTGGTCCAAAATGGCGTCAGCGCACACTTTGGCACTGTCGCCGGACCCGTATTTTTTCACTAGGCGCGCCTGCATGCGGTCGCTGCCCGGGCGCTGGGGGATAAGTTCCGCCTGCACCTTGTCGCCCACTTTCACCCGGAACGGGTACGGGCGCATAAGGGGCAGCGGGTAGCGCACGGCGCTGTCACATTGCAAAACCAAATCGCCATAATCCAGCTGGATGGTGCCGGTGGTATGCCGGTCGGCTTTTTCCAGTACCCGGCGCACACTGGCCGACAACCCTTTTTCATCGGGGCGGATATGCCACAATTCCACCCGGTCGCCCAAAAAAGCTCCGTTTAACCGGCTGCCATGCACGAACGCGTCGCCTTCCCGGTTTTCAAAGGAAGCAAACGCAAACCCCCGGGAAATCGAAACGATTTTGCCCGTTTCAATGGTTTCTTCCACCGGGTGCACCCGATGGCCGCCGTCAACGATCACAGCGCCTTCCCGACTGAGCTCGTCCAGCGCCCGGTAAAAAAGCCCGCTTTGGCACCCCACCCGGCGCATAAGTTCTTTCGAAGGCAAGCTGTCGCCCTTTGGTACGGTTTCCATGATTTCCTCAATTTTGCGGGTAATATCCCGCACGGCACCGTTTCCATACGATCCGGTGTCACGATCTCGATACGTGTACGATTTCATCATTTTTTCTCCCAACTCTGTCTTAATTCTTTTTTTCTGTCCCCGGGCGGCGTATAAACAGCCTACACCCGGACAGCAAAAACGCCCCGCTGGCCAAGGCAGCAGGGCGCTCATTTTGCGCAACCATGTTTACATAAAGTACATGATAATATTGATCACGATCACGGCAACGAAAAAGCCAACGGCAATGAACTTTGTCCAACGGGCCAGGAACGAATCAATGGACCGCGCCTTGTTCTTGGAAAAGAAGGTATCCGCCCCGCCGGTGATCGTACCCATATTCTGCTGGCTTCCTTCCTGCAGCAGCACGATGATGATGATGCCAATGGAAAAAAGGATCAGAATAATACCAAAAATAATTTGTGCAACTCCCATGGTGAGCCTCCTGATATCTTGTTAGCTAAATTAGTATAGCACAGTCGGCCCAAAAAGGAAAGGGGCATTTCGCCTTTTTCTGGTCGAAAACCGGATTTTCTTTATACATTCTGTATAATACCCCGTTTTTTCTCCCTTTATTCAGGCATGCACCGGTGGAAAAAGGCCGCTACGTCCTTGAGTACGGGATCGCTCCAGAAAATGCAGCTGCCATGGTCCGCGCCCCGTACCAACGTAAGGGAAACGTCTTTCCCGTAGTCTTTCAGTTTGTGGAATAGCAAAACACTCTGCTCACAGAACACCGTGCGGTCTTTGGTGCCGTGGAGTAAAAACACCGGCGGCAAATCCCGATCTTTGCGCACATAGTACCCGGCACAGGCTTTTTCGGCCTCTGCCCGGTGTTCGTTTACGTCCACCTGTCCCATCAGTTTCCCTTCGGGGCTGGTGGCCTTTTGGTGGTCCAGTGTAGACGGGAACCCGTCGGGCATGAGGATGTCCAGCGCGCCGTAATAGCTCACAATCCCCCGCACCGCAGGTAAGGGCGTTTCCATGGAAAGAGCATCCAGTTCGCCGTACGCGGCGGTCAAACCTGCCAAAACCGCCGTATGCCCACCGGAGGAATCCCCCATCAGCGCCATGTGCTCGGGGTCTACGTTATAGTCAGCGGCATGGGCGCTTAAAAACCGCATGGCGTTTTTGGTGTCCACCACCTGAGCCGGGAACGGGGCCTGGCCGCTGTGACGTGTCTGCACAATGGCGCACACAAACCCTTTTTCGGCCAGCCGCCCCAGGTTTACGACGTTGATATACACGTTCTGCTCCATCCAGGCCGATCCCTGCACAAACACAATACACGGCCAGCGCCGGTCCGGTTCGGAAAAGGTGCCGGGCTTTACAATTTGCAGCGTCAGCGGAATGCCGTCGGGGGTATCGTACACCACATTTGGGATATAATACACACCTTTTTCGTCCCCCTGCATGATAATTTCCCCGGCGCCCTCCACCGGTTCCGTATAATCGGGCATGGTTTCATAGGTATAGTTTTTCACTTCCACGTTCATTCCTGTTTGCCTCCCTGCAACACCCGGTGCAAAAACCGGATAACCCTTTCTTTGCACGCCGGTTGATAAAACGCATCGTCCCCGTGTCCGGCGCCTTGCAGCACCAGATATTCAAACGGCACCCCGTTCGCTTCCAGCGCTTTTGCCAACCGTTCGCTCTGGTCGGGGTCGACCATATCGTCTTTATCCCCGTGCAAAATGAAAAACGGCGGGCACCCGGGATGGACGCGGAGCAGCGGGCTCGCTTCCCGGGTTTTTTCCGGCACATCCTGAGGCTGTGCCCCCAACATCATGGTGGTAAAATCCGGTTCCGGCCCCCGCAAACAGGTGGTTACATCCACCAGACCATACACATCCACCACCGCCTGCACCGCGCTGGAATAGGGTAGGTAATCCCCCTTATCATACATGGGGTCTTGCCCCGTAACCCCCGCCATACACGCTAAATGCCCCCCGGCGGATTCGCCCCCAATGGCCACTTTTTCCGGGTCAATGCAAAATTGTTCCGCATGGGCCCGCAAAAAGCGGATGGCCGCTTTCACGTCTTCGATGGCGGCGGGGAACGGCGCTTCGTTGCTGGTGCGGTACTGCACACTGGCCACCACAAACCCGCTGCGGGCGATGTCAATCAGTTCCGGCACCCAAATATCCTTGTCCATCACTGTAAAGCCGCCCCCGCACAGCCATACAAACAGCGGCAGAGGTTTGTGATTTTCCTGGTGTTTGGGCAAAAGCAGGTCCAGTTTCAGCGGCCGCCAGCTCTGGTCAAACCAGTAGGGCACCTGTGCATAGGTAACATCGGTCAGCAGCTTCCATACTTCCTGGGTGACGGGTAGTGTGAGGGTTTCTTTTTGTCC
>CAJKJS010000140.1 GCA_905200265.1 uncultured Oscillospiraceae bacterium | reverse complement strand
ATACCAAATATAGGCGCTTGTGGGCGCTTAAGGGACGCAGGCACCTGGCGGCATGCCGGTGCGCTTTGCGCGGCCTTTGCACGCAGGTACTTACGGAACCTGGGGGCCGCTTGTTCACTTAAGGGGGCCTATACACCATCGTAAGGCAGCTTTGGCACCTTAGGTTGCCTGCGCACCTCAGGTTGCTTGTGCAACCTGGAGCGTTTGCGAAGTCTGAGGAGTCCGGGCATCTTTTCGCGCTTGTGCCGCCCTGCCTGGCTGCGCGGTGCGGGGGACTGACACAGGCCGGGTGGTACGGAATCCCCTTGAGTGCATCGCCCTTGGGCGCTTGTGCCATCCTGTATGGCGGCGCGGTGCGGAGGGTGTGACTCAGCCCGGGGGAATAGCCCCTATCGGTAAGAAATCTGGTTTTAAAAAAGGAGACGATCTATATTATGTGGTATGACGAAAGTGTCTTTTATCAGTTTTACACCCTGGGGGTGTGCGGCGCGCCGAAGCACAATACCGGCGAAGAGGCCCACCGGCTGCAAACCCTTTTGCACTTTTTGCCCCACCTGACAAAACTGGGGGTCAGTGCCGTCTATTTTACGCCGGTGTTTGAATCCGACGCCCACGGGTACGATACCCGGGATTACCGGACGATCGACCGGCGGCTGGGTACGAACGAAGAATTTGCCGATGTGGTGAAAGCCTACCACGAAAACGGGCTGCGCGTGGTGCTGGACGGCGTCTTTAACCATGTGGGGCGCGGGTTCTGGGCGTTCCGCGATGTGCAGGAAAAGCGGGAACAGAGCCCCTACCGCGACTGGTTCCTGTTGCGGTTTGACGGTGATTCGCCGTACCACGACGGGTTTTATTACGAAGGATGGGAAGGCCACTATGAACTGGTGAAACTGAACCTGAAAAACCCGGCGGTGTGCGACTATTTGCTCGACTGTGTGGTGCACTGGTTCCACACGTTCCAGATTGACGGGCTGCGGCTGGATGTGGCGTATAGCCTGGATGAAGGCTTTATGCGCCGCCTGCGGGAAACGGCCAAATCGCTGTCGCCGGATTTCTTCCTGCTGGGCGAAATGCTCCACGGGGATTATAACCGGCTTGTAAATGACCAGATGCTCCATTCCGTTACGAATTATGAATGCTATAAGGGGCTTTATTCCAGTTTTAATTCCTATAATTTCTTCGAAATCGCCTACAGCCTCAACCGTCAGTTCGGTTCCGAACCGTGGACGCTGTATAAGGGGAAGCACCTACTGTGCTTTGCGGATAACCACGACGTGACGCGCCTAGCTAGCATTCTGACCGTGAAAGAACACATCCCGCTTCTCTATACCCTGCTTTTTACTATGCCCGGGATTCCGTGCCTGTATTACGGCAGCGAATGGGGCATGGAAGGGGAAAAGGCCCACGGGGACGACGCGCTGCGCCCCGCCGTGGAAGAACCGGTGTGGAACGGGCTGTGTGATACGATTGCTTCGCTGTGCGCCCTTCACAAACAGGAAAAAGCGCTGTGCTATGGCGATTATACCCAGGTGGCGCTGACAAACCGCCAGTATGTGTTTGCCCGCGCGTGTGACGGGGAACGGGTGGTTGTAGCCCTCAATGCCGATAACGCCCCCGCGACCCTGCCGGCCCCCGGTTTACAGGGGCAGGGGACGGACCTTGTAACGGGTGAAACGAGAACGTTTTCCGGGCAAGTCGAGCTGCCGCCCCTGTCGGCCTTTATTTGGCGCATGGGGTAAAAACCGGATTTCAGCTTTGTGAACAAAAAGCAGCCCGTCCCGCCGGGGGGATTTCCGTTTATGACGAAAATTTGCCCCCTATGCCGCTTTACTTGCTTTTTACCTGCCGGGTAGTGTAGAATAAATAGGAAAGAACGCAAAGGAGGGGGAAGCATGGGCATGGGTCGCTCTTTTTTCGGCAAAGCGGGTAAGGGCGCGATGGGTCATCCCGGCTTTTCGTCCTTGTGTACAGAATACGTATAGGCAGGCTGCGCCCGGTAAGGGGCGCGGCCTGTTTTGTTTTGCCTGCCCCCTTTTGTAAGGCCCGGGCGGCACGATGAAAGGAAGGAAGTTTCTTATGAGCAAAAAAGTAGCGGTTATCATGGGCAGCGACAGCGACCTGCCCGTTGTGAGCAAGGCGTTTGCCCGGCTGGACAGCCTTTCCATCCCCTATGAGGCCCACGTGATGTCGGCCCACCGCACGCCGGAAGCAGCGGCCGAGTTCGCCAAAAATGCCCGGGATAACGGGTTTGGCGTGATCATCGCCTGCGCCGGGATGGCGGCCCATTTGGGCGGCGTGCTGGCGGCGTACACCACCCTGCCGGTGATCGGCGTGCCCATCCGTTCTTCCTTTGACGGGCTGGATGCTCTGCTTGCTACCGTGCAGATGCCCTCGGGCATTCCGGTGGCCACGGTGGCCGTAAACGGCACCGACAACGCGGCGGTGCTGGCGGCCGAAATGCTGGCCCTGAGCGACGACGGCTTGCGGCAGAAACTGGATGACTTAAAGCAGAGCATGAAAGACGGCGTAGCGAAAAAAGACGCCGCCCTGCAGGAAAAACTGCGGGAACAATAAAAACGGAACAAAACCAAACGAGGAGGTTTTTTTAACATGAAAAGCTACAGCGAAAGCTACAAGGCCGCCGGGGTTGACGTAACCGCCGGGTACCGCGCCGTGGAACTGATGAAACAGCATGTGGCCCGCACCATGACGCCGGGGGTTGTGTCCGGCATTGGTGGGTTTGGCGGTTTGTTCCAGCCCGATTTGGCGGGGATGAAAACGCCGGTGCTGGTATCCGGTACCGACGGCGTAGGCACCAAACTGCGTCTGGCCTTTTTGATGGACAAGCACGACACCGTGGGCATTGACTGCGTGGCCATGTGCGTCAACGACGTGGTGTGCTGCGGGGCCCAGCCGCTGTTTTTCCTCGATTACCTGGCTCTGGGCAAAAACGTGCCGGAACGCGTGGCTGAAATCGTGTCCGGTGTGGCCGAAGGCTGCGTGCAGGCGGGCTGCGCGCTGGTGGGCGGCGAAACCGCCGAAATGCCCGGCTTTTATCCGGTAGATGAATACGACCTGGCGGGCTTTAGCGTCGGGTTGGTCGACCGTGACCGCATTGTAGACGGCAGCCGCCTTCAAAAAGGCGACGTGCTCATCGGCCTTGCTTCCACCGGCGTACACAGTAACGGCTTTTCTCTGGTGCGCAAAGTGTTTGACGTCAATAGCCAGAACCTGTCTGTGTACCGCGAAGAACTGGGCATGACCCTGGGCGAATGCCTCTTGACCCCCACAAAGATCTACGTAAAACCCGTGCTGCGCGCCATGAAGGAAGCGGACGTCAAAGCCGTCTCCCACATTACCGGCGGCGGTTTCTATGAAAATATCCCGCGTATGCTCACCCCCGATTGCAGCGCGAAAATTGAAAAAGCGGCGGTGCCGCACCTGCCCATCTTTGACCTGATCGCCAAAGAAGGGAACATCCCCGAACGCGACATGTACAACACCTTTAACATGGGTATGGGCATGTGCATGGCCGTAGCGAAGGAAGACGCCGACAAGGCTCTTGCCGCCCTGAAAGCCGAAGGACAAGGGGCCGCCGTGGTAGGCGAAATCGTCGAAGGCGACGGAGGCGTGATTCTATGCTAAACATCGTGGTGCTGGTGTCCGGCGGCGGCACGAATTTGCAGGCGCTGATCGACGCGAGCGAACAGGGACGCATCCCCGGCGGGGCCATCACCTGTGTGATTTCGTCCCGGCCGGATGCCTATGCCCTCAAAAGAGCCAAAAACCACGGCATCCCCACCAGGGTCCTTTGCCGGAAAGAGTATGCGGACGTGCATGCGTACAGTAAGGCCATGGTAGAGGCCCTGAAAGAAGAAAAAGCCGACCTGGTGATTTACGCCGGGTTTATGACCATTTTGGACGAGAGCGTGTGCCGGGCATTCGAAAACCGCATGATGAACGTGCACCCGGCCCTGATCCCGTCGTTCTGCGGCAAGGGGTATTACGGCCTGCATGTGCACGAAGCGGCGCTGAAAAAAGGCGTGAAGGTAAGCGGCGCTACGGTGCATTTTGTCACCGAAGAATGCGACGGCGGCCCGATCATTTTGCAAAAGGCCGTACCCGTAAAGGAGGGCGACACCCCCGAAACACTGCAAAAGCGCATTATGGAACAGGCGGAATGGAAAATCCTGCCCCAGGCGGCGGCGCTGTTCTGCGCCGGGAAACTGCGGGTGGAAAACGGGCTTGTCCACATTTTGAATGAGGAAGGTAGGAACGAAGATGGAACTGTTTGACCTGAAAAAAGAACTCTCGGAAAACAGCTACCCGGGCCGCGGTATTGTGATCGGCCAGAGCGAAGACGGCAAGTATGCCGCGATTGCGTATTTTATCATGGGCCGCAGCGTCAATAGCCGCAACCGTGTGTTTATCCCCGAAGGGGAAGGGCTGCGCACCCAGGCGTTTGACCCGTCCAAACTCAGCGACCCGTCGCTGATTATCTATGCGCCGGTGCGGGTACTGGATCATCACACCATTGTAACAAACGGCGACCAGACCGACACGGTGTATGACACGATGAAAAACGGCGGCACCTTCGAAGATGCCCTGCGTACCCGTACGTTTGAACCCGATGCGCCGAACTTCACCCCCCGTATTTCCGGCCTGGTAACCCGCAGTGAAAACGGCTTTACCTACCGGCTGTCGATTTTAAAGAGCGGCGACGGCGACCCCGAAGCCCCCGAGCGCTTCTTCTTCGAATACACGCCCAAAGCGGGCAAAGGCCACTTTATCCACACCTACCGCTGCGACGGCGACCCCATCCCGTCCTTTGACGGCGAACCCACCCCCGTGGCGATCAAAGGCGATCTGGATACGTTTACGAATGACGTGTGGCAGAACCTCAACGAACAAAATAAAGTATCCCTGTTTACCCGGTTTATTAACCTTGAAACCGGCGAACAGGAAAGCCGTATCATCAACAAAAACCAGGAGGGCTGAACCCGCCCGGTGCAAAAAAGGAGGAATTTTTGCCTATGGCTAA
>CAJKJS010000139.1 GCA_905200265.1 uncultured Oscillospiraceae bacterium | reverse complement strand
CTGCCAAAAAATTCATACGAGGAATGGTAACAATTTGCGGTTCTTTTGGCGGTACATAAAATTCTTTGTATTCCTTTTTGTAATCAAAAGCCATTTTTAGATCTCCTTTAGGTTTTGTATCCGTTCCTGAATCGATTGTTCGAATGCCTGATCGGAAAGCTGTGGATCGCGGGTTGTTTGCCATAGGGTGCAAGGCATTTCCTTACAATTTGCACAGGTTACATACCGGTGTTTCTGCACCGAACAAGCATAAATCGGACACACTTTCCCTGGCGGCGCATGAAATACCCTGCCTCCACACTCGTTACAGCCCGCACAGTCTTTATGATAAAGCTCACACCCATTACAGTCCGTTCCGCAGCAGCTGATATGCAAAATTTCGCGCTGCCGCTTTTTACTGAATCCCTGTAGTATCAGATGGTATGCCCGATCGAGCAAATCCCGCAAAAGATCATCGGGTACGGCGCCGTCTGGCTGAATGGAAATCCAGGTGCGTTTGTCGGAATAATAACCGGGCAGAATATCCGCATATTGTTTTCGCAAAAATTCCGCTTCCGCCGGATCAGCCTTTAGATTGATATAGTAAGGCTGGTTCTTTTCGTCCAAACAAATGGCGGCAAACATTTTCCCGCCAATCTGATACCGCACCCAGTTCCATACGGGCTGTACGTCTTTCGTAACACTGTGTTTTGCACATAAGTATGGGTCAAGCCAATGATACCGCATTCTTTATCCCTCCCTATATAGTTGCCTCATTTTTTCCAGCGTCTCTATTAGTTTTTGCCGCAGTTCTTCTGGTTCGAGCAAAATCACCCGGTCCTGAAAGGTGAAAAGCCAAGTCAGCAAATTGTCGGCATCGGTATAATCAGCATGAAAAAGGAGTTTGCCGTCTGCCTGCTCTTCAAAACAATCTGTTCCAAACTCCTCCACCAGCCGCCATTTGCACGAAGCATCGAACAGCGCTTTCACCCGGATACCACCCGGAAAAATCCGCTCATTGCGAAGGTCCGGCAATGGGACTACCTGTGGTAAGAAACATTCTGCCAAAGAAAGTTCCTGCATTCGGTTTAATTTAAATAACCGGTAATCGTCCCGTTCCCGGCAATAGCCCCATACATACCAATTTCCCCATCGAAAAATCAAATAATACGGTTCGATGCTCCGCCGGCTTTCTCCTTTTGGGGCGTAGTAAACAAAGGATATGCGATGATGCTCATCCATGGCTTTCCGGATTTGTTCAATTTTCGGAGCCAGGGACTCTTTATACCAGGAGGCAAGATCGATCAAAATGTTGGCTCCCCCTGCCATCAGGGCAGAGCCTCCCGCCGAAAGTTTCTCCATCAACTGGGCCACCTGGTTTGTACCGCTCACACTATCCAAACTGCGAAGCCCCGCCAAAATGGCTTGCATATCATCTGATGTCAGCAAGGTACGGTCGATTTTGTACCCTTCCATGATAGAAATGCCGCCATTTTGACCTTGGGCTGTCACAATCGGAATACCGGCTTTGCACAGTGCTTCGATATCCCGGTTGATGGTACGGCGGGATACCTCAAATTTTTCGGCTAAAAACGGTGCTGTTGTTTTTTCTTTTTGCAGTAGGATGGAAAGTATCCCAATCAGCCGGTCAATTTTCATCGCAACCCCACCTTTCTCCTTATATACAAAGAATACGGGAATAAACACGACAACAGGCTGTCATGTTTTTCATGGCAGCCTGTTCCTTTTATGATTTTCGTGTGGAAACGCCGTAGTGAAGCGTTTTATAGACCGTTATTCCTATTTCCAATAAAGTAATGCCAATCAGCACAATTAGAAGCCCATTGGACACCATTTCGGCGTTCCAGTACGAAAGAAACTCGGCTCCCGAATTTGCCTGATCCTTTAAGGCCTGTTGTATTTCGAAAACAAAATTTGGATTCCATAAGGGAAGAACTTTCAAAATAATAACGCTAAGCACGATCTGAATCACACCGCACACGATGTTGCTAACCATAACCACTTTGCAGTAACATCCTATCACTAACCGCAAGATCTCATCGATAAGCCCCACAAGCAAACTGAGTAAAAACAGGGGCAAAATCATTCCCCATTGATCCAAATTAAAAATAGGGACGGTTGTCACGGTTTCGCCTTCCACAAAAATGGCCGCGAAGAAATGAGGGGCAAAAGTTAGCAAGACTGTGAAAATCACAAGAAACACAATGCCCGTTATACTGTCTCCCCGGCTAATTCTTGCTTTTTTATCCGGTACCGGCTCCAAGAAACGGGGCGTCCAACGGACTTCCGTGGTTTTCTTTCCGTTTGATAACTGCTTTACAGACCAACCTTCTGCTTTTTTTCTTTCAATTTTGACTTTTTGTCGTTCCATGATGGCAAAAATCATCGTCACTGCACCAAATGCAGACAAACAGGAAAGCAGCGCGTCGGTTATGCCCGTAGTTAATCCGTCTGCAATTGCACGAATGATGACAGGGGCTGTATTTTGTGATGGAATCACAAAGGCCCCACAGGCATTTACCAGGGAAACCACCAAAATAGGTACAGCGGTACAGAGCAAAACGACTTTCACAAACCACCAATAGGTTTCAAAATAGTCCGGTCCAATCAAATACGGCTGGCCATTGTAATAGGATTTCGCAAATTCCGCCGGATCGCCAAGCTGTGTCAACACCTCTTCCATGGCGCCTTTGTCCATGTACATATCACCGATCAACTCTTCCAGTTCCATGCGCACTTCCTCTCTTTGCGCTTTAGGCAAACGGCGGATCACCTGATAGATATACCGTTCCATGAAGTCTTTTTCATTCGGTGTCATGCTTTTCTTCCTCCCTCATCAAATGTTCCATACCGGCAGACAGGGTTTGCCAATACCCCTTGAGCTGCTCATAGATATGAGCGCCGTACTCGGTCCGCTGATAATATTTTCTCGGTTTGGCACCGCCGGTTTCCCACCGGCTTTCCAAAAGCCCCTGGCTTTCCAGGCGGCGAAGCAGCGGATATAACGTATTGGGATCGACGGCCATTCCCTTTTCTTCCAAGCTCTGTACTAAGGCATACCCATACGTCGGCTTTTTCATCTGGCTGAGCACACTCATTGTCAGCGTGCCTCTGCGAAGTTCCAAAAGCAGCGTTGCCAGCAAATCTTTTTCTTCTCCCATCGGCTTTCCCTCCCACTGTCATTATACTGTGTTTCATACAGTATTGTCAATCATATACTATAATAAAATGAATCCGCAACCAATCCTGCCACATTTTGTTTGCTTTAGTTGGTGGAAATTGGGTTTTATCCGGCTATAATAAAGAGCGAAAGGTGTGAAAAGTATGAAAAAAATGAAAAATAATATTGCTCGCAACCTTTCTATGTTGCGGCAAGTGAACCGATATTCTCAGGAAGAAGTAGCCGAACAAATTGGCGTTTCCCGGCAGGCTGTGGCGAAATGGGAAACCGGCGAAACCATTCCCGATATTCTCAACTGTGATGCACTGGCACGCCTTTATGATGTGGAGCTTGATGACCTGATTCATCATGACCCCGATAAAACAAATATCAGCATTGCCCCCAAAGGCAAGCACATATTCGGTACCGTTCGGGTTGGGGAACGGGGACAAATTGTTCTTCCCAAACAGGCAAGGGACCTTTTTAAAATTAAATCCGGCGATTTATTGGTGGTATTGGGCGATGAATCGTTGGAACATCCGGGACTGGCCCTGATGAAAGAAGAGTTCTTCCTGGAAATTACGCAAATGTTCAAAACGGCTTTGCATATGGCGGAACCCGCTGAAAAAGAAGAAAAAGAGGAGTCAAAAGAATGAAATCGGTTCTTTGTGTCGAAAACCTTTGCAAAACGTATCCCGGGTTTTCTCTTGACCGTGTCAGTTTCTCTTTGGCAGCCGGCCGCATTATGGGGCTCATCGGAAAAAACGGCGCGGGAAAAAGCACCACGCTAAAATCCATTCTTCATATGGTCGCGCCCCAAAGCGGACAAGTTACCATGTTCGGAACGGATTTTTATCAAAACGAGCAGGTGTGCAAACAGCGGCTGGGTGTGGTGTTTGGCGGCCTTGATTATTATCCTTTAAAAAAGCTGTCTACTCTGACAGCTGTCACCAAAACTTTTTATGAAAACTGGGATCAAGAGCAGTATCAGATGTACAGAAAGCGCTTTTCGCTGGACGAAAACAAGAAATTTAAAGAACTGTCAAACGGCATGAAAGTCAAATATCTGCTTTCTCTGGCTCTCTCTCATCATGCGGAAATACTGATTTTGGATGAACCCACCTCCGGGCTAGACCCGGTTTCCCGGGATGAACTACTGCATATTTTCCGGTATCTTGTTAAGAACGAAGGTTGTTCCATCCTGTTTTCCACCCATATTACGTCCGATTTAGACCGGTGTGCCGACGACATTACCTACATACAAAACGGAAAGGTTCTCAAAAGCGCTGATAAACAGACGTTTCTGTGCTCTTTTGACCATCTGAAAACACCGCAAGATACCGCGCCGCTGACCCTGGAAGAAATTATGCTGCGTACCGAAAGGAGTGAATGGGATGAAACTGCTTTATAAAGAAATCGCACTGACAGCCCATCCTTCCTCCTTTGTTTTTGCGTTTTTGGGATGTTTAGTAATCGTACCGGCGTATCCCTATACCGTAATTTTTATGTTTGGATGCCTAGCCCCCTATGTCACCTTTGTTAACGCCCGCGAAACTAACGATGCCTGGTATACCGCTATGTTACCTGTAACTAAGCGCGACATTGTCAAAGGCAAATGCTTATTGATTCTCTCCCTTCAGTTGTTCCAGCTGGTGTTCTCTATTCCCTTTGCTTTCTTGCGCCATGTTTTACAGATTCCGAATAATCCCGTGGGAATCGACGCTACCCTGGCTTTTTATGGATTTGGGCTGATTATTTACGGAGTTTTTGACTTGGTGTTTTTCCCGACGTTTTATCAAAGCGGATATAAAGTGGGAAAAGCTTTTATCCTGGCTAGTATTCCCATGTTAATTCTCATGGTAGCCGCAGAAGGCTCTGTGCATGTTCCATCG
>CAJKJS010000138.1 GCA_905200265.1 uncultured Oscillospiraceae bacterium | reverse complement strand
TGATCCACATGGTCATACGAAACAAGGTATTGCATCTTGGTAGCTTATGGCAGTGCGAACAATCATCGGCTTTTTATAAAGTGAGGGTTCTTTTAAAAACCAGATGTTTTTGCGCATAAGCTACCTATCGGGCAGTTTGTGCGCTTTTTTATTTTGTAGAGAAAGGGGATGTTTCTTCATGAAAAAAATGGTGTGCACCGCTCTTTCGCTTCTTATATTGATCCTGGGAGGATGTTCGACCGGCGTGGATCGGGAGAGTTTTTCCATTGGGAATACACATTATGGAATCTATGATGCCGATGAACATACAATCGGGGAAATCGACAGTTATGGGATTTTGATTCAAACAGATGACAGCATTATTTATAACCACCTGCCAGATGAAACGTCCCAAGAGATCACCAATATGGATTATTACCGGTACGATTTTTCTACAAACCAGAGCGTGAAAATCGGTACCATCGAAAACTGGGTCTATGAATCGAAATACAATACGACCGTGATCGGGAGCACACTGTATATGCTCATTACCACCCAGGATTCTGATAACGAATCGGAAAGTACGCTTCATCTCTATAAGATCGATCTAAGCAGCAACGACATGTCAGTGGTATTTTCCGAAAAAGGTGCGTTTCAATATAATTCCATGACGAGTTTTGGTGATACGCTATTTATCGTGCAGATCCTTGCTAACAGGTGCGAAATTATCGCCTATGATACCGTCGGCGGTACCCGGCAGGTTCTAAAACGATTCGATTTTGATGACGCGGCCGGTACAGGGGAAACTATACGCCAAATTACAAGTGACGGCAATACCCTCGTATTCTTGCGGCTGAAGATCGATGAAGAACAGCACACGTCGCTCTATCTGGATCGCTATACAGCGGACATGACCTTATTAGAATCTGTCGATATTTCCTCCATCACATCCGAAAGGACAGATTTGGATAAAACCGATTGGGAGAATGAACGCCGGCAGGGGGTTTCCAATTTTTGGGTGAGCGGCAATCTGTTTTATTACGAGAATTTTAGTATCACACGGTTTCTGGGCAAAATCGAAAACAACAGCGTCACCTCTATGACGGAGACAGCGTTATCCGGTACCTGGGGCGCTGCCTATGAAGCCGTCAAAAATAGTGACAGCATCGTCTTTTATGAAGCCTTCACACCGGATAACAAGATCTATTGGCTCGATGGTGATACAGGAAACCTCAAGGAAACTTCTTTTAAAGTAGCGGACGAGCGATACACAATCAACAATCTGTCAAGGGATACTAGGGGGAACCTGCTCTTTTATATGGGGTATGAAGATCCGGATACCGGGGAGACTCTGGAACCGAGGTTATATTACGTCCCATTCGAAGAACTGGACTTCTCCTGATGGCTTAGAAATACTCCGTAACACGAAACAGTGTTACGGAGTATTTGTCTGTTACGGGAGAAAAACCGGACTTCGGTATGTGTGACAGGAAATAATCGGTCCGTTTTACCGGTGGCCGGTGCGGATAAAGGTCATAAGGTTTTTTATATCGGTAAAGTCATCATAATCTCCCGTGATACCGGAACGATGATACACAACGCCCTGCTTTTCGTTTCGTTCCAGACAATCGAGTAAAGCTTCCTCGCCATACTCCCGGCAAAAGAGTGTAAAAGCGTACGGCTTTATTTTGGATAACAGCCCTTCGCGGCACAGGGTGGGACATTCATAGCAGTGCCCGATTCCCTTTTGCAGGGAACAGGAAAGGTTTTGGCACTCGGCTTTATCAGGACAGCCTTCGGATTGACAGCCGCCGCACGAATCATTTTCGGAGCACAGACAGCAGGCGAGCCCACAGCGGGCGATGCCCCGTTCGCGTTTCATGTATGTCCCTCCCTTTTACACGGCGCTTCGTTGAGAAATTGGATCATCATGATTTCATCCCGATAGGTGCCGTCTTTTAATTTAAAGGCCCGGGGCTGGGTGCCCCAGGCATGGAACCCGCAGGATTCGTACAGATGAATGGCCCGGGTGTTATCGCAGAAAACGCCCAGCTCCAGTTGCTCAAATCCGTTTTTCCGGGCTTGCCCGATAGCCAGTGTCAGCATCCGGCGGCCAAGTCCAGCTCCCCAATAATCCCGCTGAATGGCCATGCCCAATTGGGCCCAGTGCAGGTATTTGATATGGGGGCGCACAGGGGTGACCATTAAATCGCCCACCACCCGGTCGCCGCAGAAAGCTGTAACGGTAAACGAACACGGGTGCTGTTCTAAGAGGTGCAGCCGCTCCTGCATGGCCGCTAGCGTGCCGGTACATTCTTCCGGATACCGCGCCATAAAATCCGTTTCGCTGGAAGTGATTTGTTGGTGACAGAGCAGCGAAGCGGCGTCATCGGGATGGGTGCTGCGTAAGGTTAGCGTTTCACCGGACGGCATCGAGAAAAGAGAAACTGGAATTTGCATAAAATTTCCCCTGCTTTCATGAGAGCGTATTTTTTATTTTTTCACCCGGGCTTTTACCAGTAGCATCATGGGCCGGTGCAGTTCGTCCTGCATACCGGGCAGGTTCATCATAGAGGCAGGCGGCTGAGCTTCTTCGACGGCTTCTAAGGTAAATCCGTTTTCCAAAAGTCCCATGAGAATTTGGGTAAGGGTGTGGTGCTGTTTGGAAACATTGCAGTTTAAAAACCGGGTCACGCGTTCACCGGGGAAAAAGTAGCGGTCAACAGGCCAGTAAAGAGGTGTGCCGTCATGATCGTAAATCCAATCCTGAGAGACACCGGCGGTGAACACCGGGTGTTCAATATTAAAAAGAAAAATGCCCCCAGGGGTTAGCGTGCGGAAAACGTGACGGTATACTTCCGATAGGTCTTCTATATAATGAAGAGCCAGGTTGGAAAGAACGACATCCCAGGTGTTTTCGGGATATTCGTAAGTTTCAATGCCGCATAGACGGTAGGAGACCGTAGAAGGGACTCCCATTTTTTTAGCTTGTGCCAGCATGTTTTCGCTTAGGTCAAGACCCAGAACCTGCGCAGCGCCCTGCTCCGCAGCGTACCGGCAGTGCCACCCATACCCGCACCCGAGATCCAACACACGTTTTCCTTGCAGTGAGGGAAAAAGCGGTTGCAGTTGATGCCATTCGCCAGCGGCTTCGAGTCCTTGGCGGCTGCGGGGCATCTGTGCGTATTCATGGAAAAAGTCATCGCGATCGTATTCATTTTTCATAGGGGAAAACTCCTTTTCTAAAAAAGCCTATATAAAAGCTGAAATCTACCAAATATACGAAAGTATGTTCGTTTTTCTCTTTTTATAATGCCACACAAAAAAGGTGGTGTCAATCCTGAAACACAAAAAACCGCCTCCTTTTGGAGGCGGTTTTTTAGCCAATTAGAGTTATATCAAAGAAGGCATGCGGAAAAGGGTCATAGCTGCGGACAAAGCCTGTTGAGCGGAACACTCTTTTTTTAGAAACCGTTGTAGCTGATCCCCCAAAATGGATTCAAAATCGGGGACGGACAGCGGCAAATTTTCGGGTAGCAGACTTTGCTTTTGTGGCAGACTTTCATACGCACAGGAAAACCAGGGAAAGGCCTTTTGCAATTCCACGGAAGTAAGCGCAGCCTCAGTGGGTAGGGAGCCACCCAGGACGTTGTATGGAATGGCGTTTTCGGGGGAAACAAGCCACCGGAGAAGCAGTGCGGCATCTGATGGACTGCCGCTTTCAACGGGAATGGCCAGCGCCCAGCCACCAGGGACAGAATGACCACCCGGTAGGGCGTGAACGCCAATCGTGCCGTCGGTAGAAATTGTCTCACGGCTGAGATAGTCGCGGTAATGCGCCTGGTATAGGGGCATCATGGCGGCTTTTCCTTCTACGAACTGCGTGGTTTGTTCCGCCCAGCCCCACCCGATAGCATTCGGATCGGCACAGGCAAACGTGCGGCCATACTGTTCCAGAGCGGCAATCGCTTTCGGATCGGGGGGAAGGGATGATGAAACGGGTGGCAGTAAAGTACCTCCCTTTTCCCATAAATAGGGCAAAAATCCGTAAACGGCATAAAACGGACAGCCGCTCATGGTGGTGCCATAGGGAACGGGCGATTCCGGGTTTAACGAACGGGTGAAAAAAGCGGCAACCTGGGTATATTCTTCCCAACTTTGCGGCAGCCGCAGATCTTGCCGGGTTTGCTCAAAAAACAGACGCTGCCAGCGAATATCTTCAAACAGGTCTTTGCGGTAAAAAAGCAGCTGGGTATCCAGCATATAGGGGAGTGCATATAAGGTGTTTCCGTGCAGACCGTAGCGCTGTAGTAGAGCAGTGGGGAAAGCCGTTTCGCTGCCATGGAGTTTGTCACTAAGCGGCAAGAAAACCCCGGCTTCCGCTAAAGGATGGAACCATAGTACGTTAGTTTGCAGAAGATCGTATTGCCGGCACAGGGAAGGAGTGAGGACAAACTGCTGCATATCCGCATAAGAGAGAATGTCTGTTTCGATTTCTATGCCCGTTTGTCCGGTAAAGCGGGGCAACATGAGCCGCAGGGCGTAAGAAGCGGCCCCTTCCAGCAAAGCCAGACGTAAAGGTTGTTTAGATGTAGGAGAACAAGTAGGAGGTGTAAAACAAGAAGGAAAAGGAGCCGGGCTAGGCAGCCATTCTGATAGTTCGGAGGCGGATGCCGTTCCTTCCACTAAGGCAAGAGACTTTTGTGCGGCTAGGGTGCCCAGCCGTAAAAAGTCCTGGGGGATTTTGTGGATGTGGGACGGCACAGCCCGCTGTACCCAACTTTCATTTTCTACCGAAACGACCATGGTTTTGGGTGCAGCCGGTTCCTGAAACATTTCGATGGCGGCCAGGACCCCTTTGGCATGCTCACCGCAGGTCGTAAAGATGACGGCAGGCCGCTGGGCACTTTGCAGCCACCACATGGCGGCCCGGAATGCACTTTCCTTATTATTTTCTGCATGCCGGATATTGGATTTGTGTAGGGGGAGCCCGGCTTCAGACAGCGCTTTTTGAAATCCTCGGGCGGCATCGGCTTCACAGGAAAGTGCGGGGTTTCCGGTGAGCAGGCAAAGCCGGCCCGGG